>CBCSOI010000102.1:0-5673 GCA_965141595.1 uncultured Atopobiaceae bacterium
ACGAGCAGAACTCCGTCCCGGGCCTCGCCAACAAGATGCTCGCCCCCAAGGCCGCCACGGTGGCCGTGGCGCTGCCCCAGGCCGTGAGGACGCTCTCGGACCACGCCGGGGCGGGCACCAACGTCGTGGTGGTGGGCAACCCCGTGCGCCGCTCCGTCATCGAGGGCGACGGCGCCCGCGGGCGCGCCTCCCTCGGCATCCCCGACGACGCCCGGGTCCTCCTCGTCTTCGGCGGCTCCCTCGGCGCCGCGTCCATCAACGACGCCATGGTCGCCCTGAAGGACGAGCTCCTGTCTCGTCCCGACCTCCATGTGGTCCACTCCTGCGGCCGCGACGGCTACGAGGCCACGGCCGAGAGGCTCGACCTCACCGACGAGGAGGCGGGACGCTGGCACGTGGTGCCCTACATCTCCGACATGGGCGACATGCTCGCCTCCGCGGACCTCGTGGTCTCGCGTGCCGGCGCTAGCTCCATAGCGGAGATCGCGGCCCTCGCGGTGCCCTCGGTGCTCGTGCCATACCCGCACGCCACGGCCGACCACCAGACCACTAACGCGCAGTTCCTCGTGGGTGCCAAGGCGGCGGTCCTCGTCCGCGACGACGAGCTCTCCGGGCCGTCCTTCCGGGGGCTTGTCACGGGGCTCCTCGACGACCGGTCGCGCCTGGACGCCATGCGCGCGGCCGCCCGCGGGCTCGCCCAGGACCAGGCCGCGGCACGCCTTGCGGACCAAACGGAGAAACTGGGGAAACAGGGCCGCTAGCCGGTGCAGGGGCTACAGTCTTTACCGATACGGACACAGCTGTCGCGCCCCGGACGGGGCGCTCGAGAGGGGCATCCATGGCAGACAACGGGCTTGGCTTCGAGCGCGCCCACTTCATCGGCATCGGCGGCGCGGGCATGAGCGGCATCGCCCTCGTCCTCCACGAGCGCGGCTGCGCGGTCACCGGCTCCGACCTCAAGGAGTCCCGCTACGTGCGCGACCTGCGCGACGCCGGCATCGAGGTCGCCATCGGCCACCGGGCCGAGACGGTCGACGAGCACCGGCCCGACGTCGTGGTGACCTCCACGGCCATCCCCGAGACCAACCCCGAGGTGGTGCGTGCCAAGGAGCTCGGCATCCCCGTGTGGCCCCGCGCCAAGATGCTCTCGGCGCTGTCCCGCGGCCGCCGCACCGTGGCCGTCGCCGGCACCCACGGCAAGACCACGACGTCGTCCATGACGGCCACGATGCTGGCCAACATGGGCCTCGACCCCTCGTTCCTCATCGGCGGCATCGTGGAGGACTTCGACACCAACGGCCGCAACGGCTCCGGCGACCTCTACGTGGCCGAGGCAGACGAGTCCGACGCCTCGTTCCTGCTCCTCGACCCCGACATCGTCGTGGTCACCAACATCGAGGCCGACCACCTGGACCACTACGGCAGCCTCGAGGCCATCGAGGAGGCCTTCTCCCAGTTCATGGCCTCGGCCGGAGAGGACGGCACCGTCATCTGCTGCGGCGAGAACCCCCACGTGGTGGAGCTCGCCCGCGCCGCCGGGCCCCGCGTGGTCTCCTACGGCTTCGGCGGCCAGAACGACGTCGTGTGCACCCCCGACGCCGCCACCCGTTCCATCTCCAGCTCCATGGAGGTGGGCTTCCCCGACGGGCAGCTCGCCCACGTGACCCTCAAGGGCAACCCCGGCTCCCACAACCAGCTCAACGCCACGGCGGCCCTCACCGTCGCCTGGGTGCTCGGGCTCGACGTCGCCGAGGCCGCCCGGGCCCTCTCCGAGTTCAGCGGCGTGCGGCGCCGCTTCACCCACGTGGGCGACGTCGCCGGCGTCACCGTGGTGGACGACTACGGCCACCACCCCACCGAGGTGGCGGCCACCCTCGCCGCGGCCTCCGGCCTCGACTTCGACCGCGTGGTGGTGGCCTTCCAGCCGCACCGCTACAGCCGCACCCAGGCCCTCGCGCCGCAGTTCGCCCACGCCTTCGACGACGCCGACGCCCTGCTCGTCATGGACGTCTTCCCGGCCGGCGAGATGCCGGTGCCGGGCGTCTCCGGCAAGACCGTGGCGTCCGCCGTGGAGGCGGCGGGCGCGGTGGGCGACGTGCGCTACGTCCCCGGCCGCGCCGACATCGCCGCCGCCATCGCCGAGGAGGTCCGCCCCGGCGACCTCCTCATCACCATGGGCGCCGGCGACGTGACCATGGTCGGCCGCGAGTTCATCGAGCTCATGAAGGAGCGCGAGTCCTAAGGGCGCCCCTCCCCCTCAAACGCACCGCCGCCGCACCCACGGGAGACCAATGAGCCTATTCAACGCATTCATGTCGCTGTCCGGCGCCTACGACGCCGACGTGCGCCGGGACGACCCGCTCTCCCGGCGCACGTCGCTGCGCGTGGGAGGCCCTGCCGCCCTCTCGTGCTGCGCCCACAGCTACCCGGCGCTGGCGCGGGTCCTCGACACCCTCCAGCGGGAGGGGGTGCCCACGGCGGTGCTCGGCAAGGGGTCCAACGTGCTCGTGTCCGACGACGGTTACGACGGCTGCGTCGTGAGCCTGGGCCGCGAGTTCTCCCGCATCGTGGTGGACGTCGAGCGGGGGACCGTCTCGGCGGGCGCCGGCGTCCAACTCGCCAAGGTGGTCAACGCCGCCTACCAGAGCGGCCTCTCGGGCCTCGAGGACCTCGCGGGCATCCCGGGGACCGTGGGGGGCGCCGTCGTCATGGACGCCGGCAGCCGCCACCACTGGATAGGCGCCGCCGTGAGGGCCGTCGTGTGCGCCAAGCCGGGGGAGGGGCTCGTCCGTCATGAGGGGCCCGACATCGACTGGGGCTACCGGCGGACCTCCATCCCCGCCGACGAGACGGTCCTCGAGGTCGAACTGTCGCTCGCCCCGTCCACCAAGCCCCAGGTGGCCCGCGCCATGGACCGGCGCCTGGCCGTCCGCAAGGGGAGGGTCCCCGTGGGCGCCCCCTCCACAGGCGAGGTGTTCATGGACCCGCCGGACCTCTCGGCCTCCCGGCTCCTCACCGACGCGGGGCTCCGGGGGGCGCGGTCGGGGGGCGCGCTGGTGAGCCAGCTCAACCCGGACTACATCGTCAACGACCGCCAGGCGCGCGCCGTGGACGTGCTCGCGCTCATGCACCACATGCAGGAGACCGTGGAGGAGGCGAAAGGTGTCAGGCTCAAACCGCAGGTCAAGTTCCTCGGCTTCCAGTCGTAGGCGCACGGCCCGGCCCACCCGGGAGCGTCGCCAGGCGCCCGCGCCCCGCCCCCCCCGACGCCTCGCGGCGGCGGGCAGCCCGCGCGAGACGAAGTCCGTCGGCCGCCTCTCGGTCGCGGGCCTCGGCCTCACCGACCACAGGCGCCGCACGTGGCCGCCCGCCCTCAGGTGGGCCGTCGTGGCGCTTGTCGCCGTCGGCCTCGTGGTGGGGGCGCTCTTCGTGGCGAGCCTGACCCCCGTCCTCACGGTCACCTCCATCGAGGCCGAGCCGTCAGACCATCTCACGGCCGAGAACATCACCAAGCTTGCCGCCGTGCCCGACGGCACCACGCTCCTCAACGTCGACACCGGGGCCATCGCCGGTCGCCTGGCCAAGAACCCGTGGGTCGCCGACGTGAGCGTGCGGCGGGAGTTCCCTGACAGGCTCCGCATCACGGTGACCGAGCGGGACATCCTCGCCATCGTGACCGTGAGCTCCGGCAACGTCGCGTGGTACCTGTCTTCCGACGGCACCTGGGTGGAACCCGCCAAGCTCGGCGGCGGCTCCGGCAGCCTGGCCGACCAGGCCCTCGCCCTCGCCCGCCAGGAGGGCTGCCTCCTCATCCGCGACGTGCCGAGCACCGTGTCGCCCAAGGCCGGTGCCAAGGCCACGGATGCGCCCATCCTCGGCGTCATCGACTACCAGAAGGGCTTCACCAAGGGGCTCGCCGACCAGGTGGTGTCCTACTCGGCCTCGAGCGAGGAGTCCATCTCGTGCGTGCTCGAGAGCGGCGTCGAGGTGAGCCTCGGCGACCCCTCCCAGATCTCCTCGAAGGAGGCCGTCATCAACGAGCTCATGGCCCAGCACCCCAACCAGCTCACCTATATCAACGTGCGCAACCCCGCCAAGCCGAGCTTCCGCAGGGTCTCGAGCGAGTCTGTGGCCCAGGGCAGCGGCGTGCAGGCGCCGGCGGCCGACGGGGGAGGGGACTCGTCCCAGCAGGCCCAGGGGGACGGCGCCCAGGACCCCTCGGACGGTGACCAGACGTCCGGCGACGCCGCCCGGAAGGAGGACGGCGGGCAGCCCGCGGATGGGGCGGACGCCGCCCAAGGCTCGGGGACCCCCTCGCCCGACGGATCATCGTCCGTGCAGGGCGATTAAAGGCGAGGTCGAGGGTTATGCTTGCAAGTGTCGTCGCCAGAGGCTCTAGCTGGGGTGTTCATAGAACTGACAGACCGGTTGACGGGTCGCTCGAATTTATGGCAATATAAGCCGCTTTAGTTGATTCATAGAGCTTAACTTGAACCTTAGGGTTCAGGCGGGGGAGGGCGAGCAGGCGTCCGCCTCGAAGAAGAAGGACCTGCGCACCACACAGGAAGGCCGGGAGCATCCCGAGGAGGAACCATGAAGGACACCGAGACCCCCAACAACTACCTCGCCGTCATCAAGGTCGTGGGCGTGGGCGGCGGCGGCACCAACGCCGTCAACCGCATGATCGAGGAGGGCATCCGCGGCGTCGAGTTCGTCGCCGTGAACACCGACGCCCAGGCCCTCGCCCTCTCCGACGCCGACATCAAGGTGCACATCGGCACCGACCTCACCAAGGGTCTCGGCGCCGGCGCCAACCCCGAGGTGGGCATGCAGGCCGCCGAGGACTCCCGCGACGAGATCAAGGCCGCCCTCGCCGGCGCCGACATGGTCTTCATCACCGCGGGCGAGGGAGGCGGCACCGGCACCGGCGCGGCCCCCGTCGTGGCCGACATCGCCAAGAACGACATCAAGGCCCTCACCGTGGCCGTCGTCACCCGCCCGTTCACCTTCGAGGGTCGCAAGCGCGGCCAGCAGGCCGTGGACGGTGTGGACGCCCTTGCCGAGAACGTCGACACCCTCATCGTCATCCCCAACGACCGCCTGCTCGACCTCGCCGAGAAGAAGACCACCATGCTCGAGGCCTTCCGCATGGCCGACGACGTGCTGTGCCAGGGCACCCAGGGCATCACGGACCTCATCACGGTCCCCGGCCTCATCAACCTCGACTTCGCCGACGTCTGCACCATCATGCGCGGCGCCGGCACGGCCATGATGGGCATCGGCCTCGCCTCCGGCGACTCCCGCGCCGCCGACGCCGCTCAGGAGGCCATCTCCAGCCGCCTGCTCGAGAGCTCCGTGGATGGCGCCACCCGCGTCCTGCTCTCCATCTCCGGCAACAAGGACCTCGGCATCCAGGAGATCAACGACGCCGCCGAGGTCATCGCCCAGAACGTGGACGCCGACGCCAACATCATCTTCGGCACCGTGGTCGACGAGAGCCTCGGCGACCAGGTACGCGTGACCGTCATCGCCACCGGCTTCAACGACGGCAACGTGCAGCCCCAGCTCAACATGGGCGGCTTCGGCTCCGCCGCGCCCAAGCGCGCCACGGCCCCGGCCCCCAAGCCCTCCTCCAACAACTTCGGGGACCGCGAGTTCGATATCCCCGACTTC
>CBCSOI010000103.1:0-5661 GCA_965141595.1 uncultured Atopobiaceae bacterium
CCTCGGCCCTGACCTCGAACTTCGTGGAGGCCGACAGGGGCGCCAGGAGCCGGGCCACCTGGTCCGGGGAGAGCCCGCAGAGGTAGTAGCTCTGGTCCTTGGACAGGTCCTCGGCCCGGGCCACACGCGCGACGCCGTCGTCGCCCTCCACGATCCGCACGTAGTGGCCCGTTGCCACCCGGTCGCAGCCCAGGGAGTCGGCGAGGTCGAGGAGGGCGGCGACCTTCACGGAACGGTTGCAGGCCACGCAGGGGCTCGGGGTGAGCCCCGCCGCGTAGGCCTCGGCGAAGGGGGCGCACACCCGGCGCTCGAAGGCGACGGAGACGTCCACGGCATGGTGCTCCACGCCGAGCGACGCGCAGAGGTCACGGGCGCGGGCAAGCGCGTCGGCGGTCGGCACGGGCGTGCCCCCGCGCGCCATGACGAGCGTTGCGGCCACGACCTCGTGGCCTTGGCCCAGGAGCCGGGCCACCGCGGCAGAGGAGTCGACCCCGCCCGAGAGACCCACGAGAACCTTCACGCCACAACCCCTTCCCACGGGTGCCGCCCGATGCGGCGCCGCACGACGACCGGGCCACCCGCAGAGGCCTCCACGGGTACGAGAACGCCTGCGGAACGTTCCACGGGTGCCGGGGGATGAGCGCACCGCCCGCGGAGGCCTCCGCGGGCGGTGCGGGCAGCCGGGGCCTCCCGCACCGCGCTCCCGGGCACGTGCCCCACCCTAGCGCCAGCGCGCGACGACGGCGAGGAGCTCGTCGCAGAAGGCGTCGAGGTCCGCGGGGTCCACGCGCTCGTCGAACGAGACGCGCAACGACCCCAGGGCGAGGTCGCGCGGAATGCCCATGGCGGTGAGCACATGGCTCGGGTCGAGGGAGCCGGAGCTGCAGGCCGAGCCGGCGGACACCTCGAAGCCGGCGGCGTCGAGGGCGAGGATGAGCGTCTCGGACTCCACGCCCTCCACCACCACCGACACGATGCCGGGCAGGCGGTCGTCCCCCACCTTGGAACCGGCCGTGGGGCGGATGCCCGTGCCCGGCGCGCAGAGGCGCCCGTAGACCGAGCGCGCGAGCGCCGCCACGATGGGACGCGTCCCGGGTATGGCGCCCACGCAGAGCTCGGAGACCGCGGCGAGGGCCACGGCGCCGGCGACGTCGGGGGTCCCGGGGCGCCTGCCGCCCTCCTGGCCGCCGCCGAACTCCTGGTTGCGGTAGGGCGCGCCCCCGCGCACGGCCAGGGCCGCGGTGCCCTGGGGCGCGCCGATCTTGTGGCCGGCCAGCGAGACGCTGTCCACAGAGGAGAGCTCGAGCGGGATGCGGCCGAACGCCTGGATGGCGTCCACGAACACGAGGGCGCCTGCGGCCTTGGCGGCCTCGGCGACGGCGGACACGGGCTGCACGACGCCCGTCTCGTTGTTGGCGGCCATGAGGCACACGAGGGCCACGTCGTCGCCGAGGAGCGGGGCCACACGGTCGGGCCCCACGGCACCCGAGGCGTCGGGCGAGGCCACGTCCACGGAGAAGCCGCGGCCCTTGAGGGGCGACGCGAGGTCGATGACGGAATCGTGCTCCACGGCGCTCAGCACCACGCGGCGCCGGCCGGGGTCGCGCTCGCGGGCGCCCTCGGCGAGACCGATGACGCCGAGGTTGTTAGCCTCGGTGCCGCCGCCGCAGAACGAGACGTCCATGGGGCGGAACCCGCAGCCCAGGCACGAGGCCATGGTGCGGCGCGCGCCCTCGAGGGCGGCCTGGGCCTCGCGGCCCAGGGTGTGGAGCGAGCTCGGGTTGGCGCACGCCCAAGGCTCCGCCTCGTAGGCGGACCGGGCGGCCACAGCCTCGGGCCGGAGGGGCGCCGAGGCCGCGTAGTCGAGGTAGACGAGGCGACGGTCCATGTCAGGCGCGCCCCGTCCTTCCGAGGGTGCCGGCGCGGCGGAGCCCGCCGACGGCGGCGGCTCGGTCGTCCTTCCCGAACACGGCGCTGCCGGCCACGAGCACGTCGGCGCCGGCCGCCACGACCTCCGCCGCGTTGGCCTCGCCCACGCCGCCGTCGACCTCCACGAGCGGCGCCGCGCCCACCCGCTCGCAGAGAGCGCACAGGTCGCGGAGCTTCGCCAGGGTGGACGGGATGAACGACTGGCCGCCGAAGCCCGGGTCGACGCTCATGACCAGCACCATGTCGAGCTCGCCGAGGAGCGCCTCGAGGGCACCCACGGGCGTGCCGGGGTTGAGGGCCACGGCGGCCTTGGCGCCGGCGTCATGTATCTGGGACACGATGCGGTGCGGGTGGCGCGCCGCCTCCATGTGGAAGCTCACGACATCGGCGCCGGCGTCGAGGTAGAGGCCCACGCACTCGTCGGGGTTGGTGACCATGAGGTGGACGTCGGCCACGAGCGCGCCCTGCCGCTTCACCGCTGCCACCATGTTGGGGCCGAAGGTGAGGCTGGGCACGTAGTGGCCGTCCATGACGTCGATGTGGGCCCAGTCGGCCGTCTCGATGGACGCGAGCTCGGAGCGGAGGTCGAGCAGGTCCGCCGAGAGAAGCGACGGGGCGATGAGGACGGGTGTGTCTTCCATGGGTACTCCTCGGCGGTTCGTCATCGGGCGTCGCCTTCCAGGCCGTAGAACTCGTCGTAGGGCATGCGGTCGAGAAGGCGTCGCATCTCACCCTGGAGGGGTGCGTGGTCGTAGAGCACGGCGTGCACGGCAGCCACGATGGGGGCGTCCACGCCGAGCCTCCCGGCCAGCTCGTAGGCGGACCGCGCCGCCACGGCGCCCTCGACCACCATGCGGGTGCGCGCCTGGTACTCGTCCAGGGTCTCCCCCGCCACGAGGGCGGCCCCGAACGTGCGGTTGCGGGAGTGCGGCGACATGCAGGTGGTGGCGAGGTCGCCCATGCCGGCGAGGCCCATGCAGGTCATGGGCTCGGCGCCCATGGCGCATGCCAGGCGGCCGATCTCGGCCAGGCCGCGGGTCATGAGCACGGCGCTCGTGTTGTCGCCGAGCTCGAGGCCGCGGGCGATGCCGCAGGCGATGGCCACCACGTTCTTCACGGCGCCGCAGACCTCGACGCCCACCATGTCGGACGACACGTAGGCCCTGAAGGAGGGCGCTATGAACAGCGACCGAAAGAGGTCGGCCACGGTGTCGGAGGCGGCGGCGACAACGGCGGCGGCCGGCTTGCCCTGGCAGATCTCCTCGGCATGGGTGGGTCCCGAGAGGCACGCCATCCGACCCGGGCCGCCGCACACGTCGGCCACCACCTGGGTCATGAGCATCATGGTCTCGGGCTCGATGCCCTTGGTGAGCACGCACACCGGGACGTCGTCGCCCAGGATCGGCGCGAGCCTCTCCGCCGTGGGGCGCATGAAGGCCGAGGGGACCACGACGACCACGGCGTCGGCGCCGTCGAGCGCCTCCCCCATGGAGGTGGTGGCGCGCACGTTGGCCGGCAGCTCGTAGGAGGAAAGGTAGAGCGGGTTGCGGTGCCCCTCGGAGATGCCGCGGGCGACCTCGTCCTCGAGGGCCCAGCCGCAAACCTCGCCGGCGTTCCGGGCGAGGAGCCCGGCAGCCGCCGTGCCCCAGGAGCCCATCCCGACGACGGCGACCTTGCCGCACGCGATGTCAGCCACGTCACTCACCCTTCCCGGTCTCGTCCTCGATGTGGCGGGTCACGGCCCCCTCGTCGCCGAAGAACAGGCCGGTTCCGGGCGCGGGGACCTGCGCCGCGTCCTTCTCCGCCGCCTCCTCGGCGGCCTCCTGCACGCGCTCGACGGACTCGGCGCGCTCCCCGGCATCCACGGCGGCGTCCTCGGCCACCTCCGCGCGCTCGGCGCGCTGCAGGCGCGACGGGGCGTCGGTGGTGCCGGAGGTGGAGACGTCGGCATGGGCCGCGTCGTCTGCCGCCACGGCCTCGGAGGGGGTGTCGCCCGACCTCATGGAGAAGGTGGACTCGTCGCCGGCGCGCATCTTGGCGATGTTCTGGCGGTGCGCCCAGACCACGATCACAGCGACGAGGATGAACGGGAGCTCGAAGGCCCAGGAGGAGGGCTGGTAGAGGAAGAACGCGAGGAACGGCAGGGCCACGGCAGCGGCCACGGAGCCCAGGCTCACGACCTTGGACGGCACGGTGCAGAGTGCCCACACCACGAGCAGACCGAGGGCGATGGGCCACGAGATGCCGAGGGCGGCGCCGAAGCCCACGGCGATGCCCTTGCCGCCGCGGAAGCGCAGGTACGGCGAGAAGACGTGGCCGCAGACGGCGGCCAGGAACAGGCAGGCGCCGGTCCAGGACCACGCACCCATGGGCAGAGCCTGGGAGACGTCGCCGCCGAAGCAGAGGAACGCGAGCACCCACGTGCCGAGGAACGTGCACACGAAGCCCTTGGCCACGTCGCAGACCAGCGTGAGGGCGGCGGCCTTGGGGCCGACCTCGCGCGCCACGTTGGTGGTGCCGATGTTGCCGGAGCCCTTGGTGCGCACGTCGACGCCGTCCGCGTCGCCGAAGATCAGGCCGAAGGGGATCCCACAGATGCAGTAGGTGGCGAGCATCAGCAGGAGCAGGACGAGCGTTACGGAGGTGCCCATGGCGGTCACGAGTCCTTTCTACGGAAGCGGAGGCGCACCGGGGTGCCCTCCAGGTCGAAGTTCTCCCGGAGCCGGTTCTCGAGGTAACGGCGGAAGTTGTCGTCGACCACCTCGGGGTAGTTGCAGAAGAACGCGAAGACGGGGGGCTTGGTCCCCGTCTGGGTGCCGTACATGATGCGCAGGCGCTTGCGGTCGCGCGACACGGTGTGGCCGGTCTCGCGCAGGCGCTGCAGCAGGTCGTTCAGGGCCGAGGTGGGCACCTGGCGCGAGCGGTTCCCGCAGACCTGCGCCACGAGGGCCCAGATCTTGTCCACGGAGCGGCCGGTGAGGGCGGAGATGCGCAGCCTGGGCGCCCACGGGGCGAAGTCCAGGCGGCGGTCCACCGACATGATGCACTCCTCGCGCTTGCGGTCGGTGTCGGCGAGGTCCCACTTGTTGAGCAGCACCACGAGGGCGCAGCCGCGCTCGATGGCGAGGCCGGCGATCTTCTGGTCCTGCTCGGTCATACCCTCGGAGGAGTCCACCACGAGGAGGCAGACGTCAGCCTCGTCGATGGCACGAAGGCCGCGGACCATGGAGTAGTACTCGATGTCCTCGTGCACCACGGAGCGCTTGCGCATGCCGGCGGTGTCGACGATGCGGAAGGGCACGCCGTCGCGCTCCACCACGATGTCCACGGCGTCTCGCGTGGTGCCGGCGACGTCGCTCACGATGGAGCGGGTGCGGCCTGCGATGCGGTTGACGAGCGACGACTTGCCCACGTTGGGACGGCCGATGATGGCGATGTTGACGGTGCCCTCGGGGTAGACGTCGTCGTGCGCCACCTCCTCGGGGAAGGAGTCCACGAGGTCGTCGAGCAGGTCGCCCGTGCCGGTGCCGTGGAGCGCCGAGAGGGCACGGGGCTCGTCGAGGCCCAGGGAGTAGAAGTCCCAGAGCGCGGCCTCGTTGGTGGGGTCGTCGACCTTGTTGACGCAGAGGAAGACGGGCTTCTCGCTGCGGCGCAGGATGCGCGCCACGGCCTCGTCCTCCTCGGTGGCGCCGGTGCGGCCGTCCACCACGAACACGATGGCGTCGGCCTCCT
>CBCSOI010000104.1:0-5589 GCA_965141595.1 uncultured Atopobiaceae bacterium
GACTTCAGCACCTGGGCCTCGTTGAGGCTGTCGAGGTTGCTCGTGGGCTCGTCCAGCAGCAGGAACGGCGCGTCGTGGAGGAACGCGCGGGCCAGGCCCAGGCGCTGGCGCTCCCCGCCCGAGAGCGTGTCGCCGAGCTCGCCCACCGGCGTGTCGTAGCCCTGGGGCAGGCCGGCGATGAAGTCGTGGACCGACGCGGCGCGGCAGGCGGCCTCGATCTCGTCGTCGGTGGCGTCCAGCCTGGCGATGCGCAGGTTGTTGCGGATGCTGTCGTGGAACAGGTGCGTGTCCTGGGTCATGTAGCCCTCGAGGTCGCGCAGGTTGTCGGTGTCGACGTCGGCCACCTCGGTGCCCGAGACCACCACGGAGCCGCCCCGCACGTCCCAGAACCTCATGAACAGCTTGAGCAGTGTGGACTTGCCGGAGCCGGAGCGCCCCACGAGGCCCACGACGGAGCCCTCGGGCACGTCCACGGAGACGTCGGCGAGCACCGGGCCCTCGTCGCCGTAGGAGAAGTCCACATGGGACGCCGCGGCGCCGGAGAACCCCACCTCGGGGCGCCCGGCGACGTCGGCCACCTGGGGCTCCTCGTCGAGGATGTCGAGCACGCGGTTGCCCGAGGCGATGGTCTGCTGCAGCGTGGCACCCAGGTTGGCGAGGGCCACCACGGGTCCGAACGACCCCATGAGGGCGAGGGTGGGCACGAGCACGCCCGCGAAGCCCACGGCGCCCTGACCGTGGAGCGCGGCCGCCGAGACGAGCATGGCCAGGTCGAACGCCGTGATGACGGCGCCGGTGGCGGCGGTGTCCAGACCGGTGACGCGCTTGAGGCGCGCCTCGTCGGCGAGCAGGCCCCGGGTGCGCGCGGCCATGCCGGCCAGGCGCTCCTCCCCGCGGCCATACTGCACGACCTCGGCGATGCCGCGCAGGCCGTCGAGCACGTAGGACGCCAGGGCCCCGGCCTTGCCGCGCACCTCGGCACCGGCGTCGCCGGCGGCCCGGGAGGCCGCGACGGGCACCACGGCACCCACGGCCACGTAGGCGAGCAGGGCGACGAGGCCCAGCAACGGGCTGAACGAGCCGATGAACGCCACCATCACGGCCGAGAACAGCACGGCGATGAGCACGGGCGAGACGGTGTGGGCGAAGAACACCTCGAGGAGCTCGATGTCGGATGTGACGAGCGCCACGAGGTCGCCCTTGTCGCGGCCCTCGAGCTTGGCCGGGGCCAGGCGGCGGAGCGCCGTGAAGACGCGGTCGCGCACGAGGGCCAGCAGCTTGAAGGCGATGTAGTGGTTGCAGGCCTGCTCGCCGTAGCGGAGCGGGCCGCGCACGAGGGCGCAGGCCGCCATGGCCCAGAGGGCGGCGGCGGTGCCGATCCCCGCGGGCTCGCCCAGGACGCTGAGGACGGCGACGCCGCCGAGGACGGTCACGAAGGTGGCGGCGAGGTGCCCCGCCAGGCCGAGGGCCACGGCGAGGGCCATGAAGCCGGCGAGGGGCCGCACGAGGCCGACGAGCCGGCCCATGACGGCAAGGGGGCTGCGGCGGGTCACGCGGCCTCACCTCCGAAGGTCTCGAGGGAGCGCTGGGCGTCCCACAGGCGGGCGTAGGGTCCGGAGGCCGCCACGAGCTCGTCGTGGGTGCCGTCCTCAACGAGTCGGCCGTCCTCCATGACCCAGATGCGGTCGGCCTGGGCGGCGGTGGCCAGGCGGTGCGACACGAGGACGACGGTCTTGGTGGCGGCCAGGCGGCGCACCTCGGCCATGATGGCGTCCTCGCTCTCCATGTCCACGTTGGACGTGGCCTCGTCGAACAGGTAGACGTCGGCGTCGGCGAGGAGCGCGCGGGCCAGGGCGAGGCGCTGCCGCTGGCCGCCGGACAGGTTCGAGCCGCCCTCGGCCACCGGGGTGTCGAGGCCCTGCTCGGCCGCGAGGAAGCCGTCGATGCCGGCGCGGGCCGCGGCGGCCAGGAGCTCCCCGTCGGTGGCGTCCGGCGCGGCCATGGCGAGGTTGTCGCGCACGGTGCCCGAGAAGAGGTGGCTCTGGTGGCCCAGGTAGGCGACGGAGCCCATGAGGGAGGCCTCGGCGACGTCCGCGAGCTCCACGCCCCCGATGGAGAGCGACCCGTCGTAGTCGCGCAGGCGGCCGGCCACGAGGGAGGCGAGCGTCGACTTGCCCGAGCCCGACTCCCCCACCACGGCCGTGAACGAGCCGCGGGGCACCTCGATGTCCAGGTCGCGAAGGGTGGGCCCCTCGGCGCCGGGATAGGTGAACGAGAGGCCCCGGGCGACGATGGGGCCCTCGTCCGGCACGGGAAGGGAGCCGTCGGCCGGGACGTCGGCGTCGAGCAGGCGGAAGATCTTCTCGGACGCCGCCATGCCGTTCATGGCGATGTGGAAGAAGCTGCCCAGCTGGCGCATGGGGATGAAGAAGTCGGCGGCCACGAGGACGGTGAAGAGCACCCCGGGGAGGCCCACGGCGCCGGCCTGGAACTGCGTCACGGCGACCCAGGTGCCGGCGGCCGCGCCGCAGAACGCCACGAGGTCCATGATGGTGATGGAGTTGAGCTGCATGGTGAGCACGCGCATGGTGACGCGGCGGAAGCGCTCGGCCTCCTCGTTCATCTCGCGCTGCTTGAAGGCGTCGGCGCGGTAGACCTTGAGCGTGGTGAGGCCCTGGAGGTTCTCGAGGAACGTGTCGCCGAGGGAGGTGTACCGGCCCCAGTAGGTGCCGAGGAGCCTCTTGGCCCACGTCTGCACCGCGGCGATGGCGGCCGGGATGAGCGGCACGCACGCGAGCAGCACTGCGGCGGCCGGCACGTTCACAAAGCACAGCACCGCGAAGAGCGTGACGGGGGCGAGCATGGCGTAGAAGAACTGCGGCAGGTAGGCGCCGAAGTACGTCTCCAGCTGGTCCACGCCCTCCACGGCCACCTGCACGACCTCGGAGGTGGGCGCCACCGAGCGGTAGCGGGGGCCCAGGGCGAGGAGCTTGCGGTAGATGAGGTCGCGCAGGCGCAGCTTGACCTCGGCCGAGGACAGGTGGCTCTGGCGCGACGACGCGGCGGTGCAGAGGAGGCGCACCACGGCCGCGGCCGCAACGGCGGCGACGGTGCCCCAGAGCGAGGCGGCGGTGGCCGTGCGCTCGTAGAGCCCCTGGAGGAGGAGCGCCACGGCGCCCATGGCGGCGATGTTCGCCACCAGCGCCACCCATTGGAAGGCGACGTTGGCCGCCACGTGGCGCCTGGCGTCGCCGGCCACGGCGATGAGGCGCTTGTCGATCATCATCTGCGGGCGGTTCCTTTCGGTCCGGTTTCTGGCGCGACAAGTTAACCAGAGCGAACCGGTAGAAGGTAACCGGGGTTAACAAGGTTCAGAAGGTGTCCACAAGGTTGGGCAGCGCACGGCGGCGCATGGGCGGCGTCGCGCGCGGGGGGGCGGCGCGCGGGACGGGAAAGGCGGCGAGGCGGCCGGTCGCCGTCCCGCCGCCCCGGGCGGTCATCCCTGTGCGGGTGGGGCCGAGGCCCCGGCACGGGCGCCTACGCCACGTGGACGAACATGATGACGCAGAGGAACAGCAGCGCCACCACGAAGAAGCCCACGGCCACGAGCATGAGGATGCGGGCGGCGGTGAGGGCGCCGGACGTGCGGTCGTGACTGCGGCTGGCCTCCTCGTAGCGCTCCTGCTCGGCGGCGCAGATGCGGCGGGCGAGCTCCATCTTGGTCTTCACCGGCGCCGAGATGGAGGTGGAGAAGAGGTCGGCCGGCACACCCTTGACCATGCGGGCCGAGCCGGCGCCGGCGGTCACGGCGAGGAGGAAGGCCACGAGCAGCGGCACGAGCACGCCGGTGAAGAAGGCGGTCATGAGCACGGCCTCCCAGCCCGGGGCGAGGATGAGGATGGTGGGCACGGCCACGGCCAGGGCCACCACGGCCAGCACGGCGATGCCGATGAGCAGGCGGCTGGAGTAGGAGCCGATGGAACGGCCGCGCTGGTTCTCGGTGTCCACGGAGCGGACCGCGGTGTCGATGAGGTAGGCAGCCAGCTCGTTCTCGAGCTCCACCGGGGTGGCCTGGGCAGGCGGCATGACCTCCTCCACGGTGGCCATCTCCACGTCGTCGCCCTCGACGAGGTCGGCGTCGCCGGTCCGCGCCGGCACGGCGCCTATCCGCTCGAGCTCCTCCTTGACACGACGCTCGACCTCGTCGGGGTCGAGGCGGTCGTTCTTCCTGTCCTTCTTGGCCATGGGGCCTCCTTCGAATCGTCGTTCGAGGGGGTTCATACCCCGCAGGCCGGAGGGCCCCGTGGGCGGCCGTGTCACATATCAATCAAGCCCGGTGTGACAGCGGTGCCTGGCCCATCTGTCACACCACTTGTTTCGCAAATGACGATGCGGCGGCAGCGGCACCCGACCAAGGCGACGGAGATTCGGTCCTTGATGGTGGGACAAAAGTGCCCGACCAATGGGACAAAAGTGTCCGGGTGTTGGGACGGGGGTCAGCACTTGCCGGCGCTCGGGCAGAGGTCGGCCACGAAGCACTCGGAACACCGCGGGTTGCGGGCGCGGCAGTACTCGCGGCCGAAGTGCACCCACTGGTGGTTGATGTAGAGCCACTGCTCGCGCGGGTAGACCTTGAGCAACGCGGCCTCCACCTTCTCGGGCGTATTGGCCGAGGGGCCGCAGAACCTGAGCCGGTGGGCGATGCGGTACACGTGGGTGTCCACGGCGATGCCCTGGGGGTCTCGGAACGCCTGGCACATGACGCAGTTGGCGGTCTTGCGGCCCACGCCGGGGAGGCGCTGGAGCTCGTCGATGTCCTGGGGCACGGTGCCGCCGAACTCCGAGACGCTCATCTGCGCGAGGCCCTTGAGCTTGGCGGCCTTGGCGCGGTAGAAGCCCAGGGGGTGGATGATCTCCTCGATCTCGGACGTGTCCGCCGCGGCGAGGTCGGCCGGCATGGGGAACCGCTCCCACAGCAGCGGCGTCACCTTGTTGACGGCGGCGTCCGTGCACTGGGCCGAGAGGACCACGGCCACGGTGAGGCGGAACGGGTCGGTGTAGTCCAGGGAGCAGGCCCCCTCGCCGTACACCTCGAACATGCGGCGCTCCACCTCGGCGGCGCGCTCGCGCTTCCGGGCCATGGTCTCGCGGGGCATAGGGCTCCTCCTTAGCAAAAGGCCCGCCTAAGCGGGCCTGGACGATCCGTTGTGGGCGTGCCTACTGGATGCGGGTGCGGCAGTAGGGGCACACCTTCCAATCCGCGTTGAGCGGCCGGTGGCACGTGGGGCAGACGTTGCGCACCTGCGTGTTGCAGATGGGGCAGACGATGAAGTCGCGGTCGATGGGCGTGCCGCACTTGGGGCAGATGCCGTAGTGGGACAGCTGGTGCTCGCGCAGGGCGATGTCGAGGTCCTGCTCCTCGCGGTCCACCAGGTAGCTGCTGGGCCGCAGGATGACGTAGGCGAGCAGGCCCACGATGGGCACCACCGAGATGATGGCCCACAGCCACCAAGGCTCGGCGCCGCGGCGCTGGGCGTCGCGGATGACGTAGACGATGGAGAGCAGGTAGAGCATGACCACGCAGGCGAG
>CBCSOI010000105.1:0-5567 GCA_965141595.1 uncultured Atopobiaceae bacterium
GGGTCTCGGGGTGGCGCATGAACAGGACCTCGCTCACGGGCGCCCGCCCCTCGCCCTGCGGCGCGCGGACGCCTCGGCCTTGACCCCGTCGAGCTCCCGGGCCTCCTCGGCCGTGAGGGGACGCCAGGCGCCCTCGGAGAGGTCTCCCAGGCGCACGGGCCCGAAGCCGTCCCTGTGCAGCCGCACCACCGGGTGGCCGATGGCCTGGAGCATGCGCTTGACCTGGTGCTTGCGGCCCTCGTGGATGGTGAGGGCCACGGCCGACATGCCCTCCGGGACGCCGTCGGGCGCCACGGCCGCAACGCGCGAGGAGCGCGGCGAGAGCACGTGACCGCGGGCCGGCGCGCAGGGTCCGTCGTCGAGCTCGATGCCGTCGTGGAGCGGCTCCAGCTCGTGGGGGCGCACGACGCCTTCCACGAGGGCCACGTAGTCCTTGGACTTCTCGGCGGAGGGGTGCGCGAGCGCCTGCCCGAGGTCGCCGTCGGTGGTGAAGAGGAGCAGGCCCGTGGTGTCGCCGTCGAGGCGCCCCACCGGGAAGAGCCCGGGGTGCTCGGCCACGGGCACGAGCTCGGCCACGCAGGGGCGCCCCTGGGGGTCGCGCATGGTGGTGAGGTAGCCCGCCGGCTTGTTGAGCACGATGGTGAAGGGCCCGGCCCCGAGCGAGACCGGCATGCCGTCCACCCGCACCTCGTCCACGGCTGGGTCCACCTTGCTGCCGAGCTCCGTGACCGTCACGCCGTTCACGGTCACGCGACCGGCGGTCATGAGGTCCTCGGAGCCGCGTCGGCTCGCCACGCCGGCCCGGGCGAGGAACTTCTGGAGCCGCATGGGCACCACGGCGGGGGCGCCCTCACTCGTCGTCATCGTCGTCCACCTCCAGGAGGTCCAGGTCGATGTCGTCCATCACGTCGCCGGCGGCCTCGGCCACCTCGGCCTCGGCGAGGTCCTCGAGCTCGTCCACGGCCTCGACGTCGGCCGCCACGATCTCCTCGACGCCCTCGTCACGGGTCCCACCGTCCGCGGCCGCGGCCGCGGCGGCACGTCCGCCCAGACGCTCGATGATGAACTGCCGCGAGGCCTCGTCGGGCGCGAAGTCCTCCAGGGGCGGCAGCGCCTTGATGGACGAGAGGCCGAACCGCTCGAGGAACGCCGTCGTGGTGCCGTAGAGCACGGCGTGGCCGCGGTCCTTGTCGCGCCCGGCCTCGCGCACGAGGCCCTTGTCGATGAGGGAGGCGATGACGCCCTCGGAGTTCACGCCGCGCACGGCCTTGACGCCCTCGCGGCTCACGGGCTGGTGGTAGGCGATGACGGCGAGGGTCTCGAGGGCCGCCTGGGAGAGCTTGCGCGTGTCCCAGGAGGCGACGAGGCGCTCCACCTGGTCGTGGTAGGCGGGGTGCGTGAACAGCCGCCAGCCGCCGGCCACCTGCCTGAGCTGGATGCCGCGGTTGGCGTCCTGGTACTCGGCGGAGAGGTCCGCGAGCGCCTCCACCGCCTCGCCCGGGGCGATGCCGAGCACCTTGGCCACGGTGGTGGCGGGCAGCGGGTCGGAGGACACGAGCAGCAGCGCCTCTATGCAGCCCTTCTGGGAGTCGGCCGGCAGGCGGTCGAGGGTCTCGTTCATAGGTCGTCCTCCATGTCCTGGATGTCCGTGGGCTCGTAGGGGCCCGACCCCTCCACGCAGGCGACGTCGATGTCGCCGAAGAGCTCCTTCTGGGAGAGCCGCACCATGCCGCGCTTGAAGAGCTCGAGGATGGCGAGGAAGGTCACCACCACGGTCTCGGGGTCGCGGGAGCCGTCGAGGAGCTCCGAGAACGTGGCGAACCCGCGGGCGCGCACCACGCGGTCCACGCTCGCGGCCGTGAGGGCCACGGGGAGCCGCCTGGGCGCCACGTGCTCCGCCTCGAGGAGGAAGCCCCGACGCCGCGACTCGCAGTCGGCGCAGATGACGGCCAGCCCGCGCAGGGTGACGCCCTTGAGGAAGTCGGGCATGACGCTAAGGAACTCCGGGTCGGGGCCGGCCGTGCGCGGGTGCATGCGCGACTCCGCCTCCATACGGGCCCCGAGCGCGGCGCCGGCGTTGCGGAACTGCTTGTAGGCCATGAGGCGGGCCACGAGGACGTCGCGCGCCTCGTCCGGGGAGAGGTCGAGCAGGTCGTCCCCGTCCTCCTCGTCGTCGCGGGGACGGCCGGCGCCCTCCTCGGGGACGAGGGAGGCCGCCTTGATGTCCAGCAGCGTGGAGGCCACGAGGACGAAGTCGCTCGCGACGTCGAGGTCCATCTCGCCCATGCGCTCGACCTCGGCCAGGTACTGGTCGGCCACCTCGGCGACGCTGATGGCGCCGATGTCCACCTTCTGGCGGCTCACCAGCGAGAGCAGCAGGTCGAAGGGGCCCGAGAACGAGCCGGTCTGCACCCGGAACGACACCTACAGGCCACCTCCCCACAGCATGACGTCGTAGAGGCTGCCGGCGGTGACGTCGAAGTACGCACCGAGCGGGTTCACGTGCAGGAAGTCGGGCAGCAGGTAGAGCACGACGATGAGCACGGGCATGGCGTAGCGCTGCACCCGGTAGTAGGCGTCGAGGGCGCGGCCCTTGAGGAAGAAGCCGATGACGTGGGATCCGTCCAGCGGCGGCAGCGGGATGAGGTTGAAGAAGCAGAGCACGAGGTTGACCCACACGTAGTCGGCCAGCACCTGCACGAGCACCGGCGCCTGGAGGAGCGCCATGGGCCAGAGGGCCACGACTGCACGGAAGACGAGCGCGCCCACGGCGGCCTGCACGAGGTTGGAGGCGGGGCCGGAGAGGGCCACGAGCACCTCGTCGCGCCGGCGGTGGCGCAGGCGCCACGGGTTGTAGGGCACCGGCTTGGCGTAGCCGAAGACCGGGCCGCCGAGGAGCACCATGACGAGCGGGAGCACCACCGAGCCGAAGGGGTCCAGGTGCTTCAGGGGGTTGAGCGAGAGACGCCCCTCCTCCTTGGCCGTGGGGTCGCCGCAGAGGTAGGCCGTGTAGCCGTGGGCCACCTCGTGGAGCGTGGCGGCCCACATGACGATGGCCACGGTGATGACGGCGTCGAGGAGGTACGACAGGACGCCGGCGCCGGTGAGATACATGGCCCTCCCCTCAGCGGACGGCCGACGAGGCCCGCATGAGGCCCCAGTCGAGGACGAACAGGAAGACGGCGACCAGGAAGAAGTCGCCGCGGAAGGCACCGCCGAGCGGGGTGGGAATCACGAGCAGCCCGGACACCGCCGTGGGCACGAAGTCGTTGAGCCCCATGACGATGGAGACGAGGCCCAGGTCGGTGGCCGTGCCAAGGCAGAGGACCACCACGAGCACGGAGAGCACGATGGCGGCGGCGCGGCAGAGGTAGGCGAGCGCCCGGAGGGCACGGGAGGCGGCGGCGCTAGCCATCGACCTCGGCCTCCTCGATGAGCGTGGAGAGCTCCAGCCACTCCTCCTCGAGGGAGGCGATCCTGGCCTTGAGGTCGTTGTACTCCTTCATGGCCTCCTCGAAGCGCGCGGCGTCGGCGTAGAGCTCCTCCGAGGCCATGAGCTCCATGAGCTCGTCGTAGCGCTTGTGGGCCGGGTCGAGCTCCCGCTCCACCTGGCGCAGGCGCTTCTTGGAGCCGGAGAGGCGCCTGTTGCGGGCGTTGCGGGCCTCGGCCTCTGCGCGGCGCTGCTCCTTGGTCTTGACGTTGCGCCCCGAGGGCCTGGGCGCCTCCTCGGCCGCACGCTGCGGCGCCTTGGCCTTCTGGCCGATGGCCACGACGTTGCGGGAGCCGGCCGCGGCGGAGGCCGCCTCGGCGTCTGCCCGGGAGGCGAGCTCGGCGCGCTTGAACAGGAAGTAGTCGTAGTCGCCGTCGTAGACCGTGACGGTGCCGTCGCGGACGTCCACGACCTTGTTGGCCACGGCGCGCACGAGGTGCTCGTCGTGGCTGATGAGCACGATGGTGCCGTCGAACTCCTTCAAGGCCTGCTCGAGGACGTCCACGGAGTCGATGTCCAGGTGGTTGGTGGGCTCGTCGAGGCAGAGGAGCGGGTCGGGCGACACGAGCATCTTGGCGAGGGCCAGGCGCGCCCGCTCGCCGCCGGAGAGCATGGAGACGCGCTTCTCGACGTCGTCGCCGTGGAACAGGAACGCACCCAGGAGCTGGCGCTCCTGCGACGTGGTCCAGCCGGGGGCAGCGGCGTCCATCTCCTGCATGACGGTGTTGGCGGCCGTGAGCTCCTCGAGCTGGTGCTGGGCGTAGTAGGCGAGCTCGACGTTCTTGCCGAGCGAGACCGCGCCGGCGTCCGGCTGCAGGTGCCCGCAGATGAGCTTCATGAGCGTGGACTTGCCGGCGCCGTTGGGTCCCACGAGGGCCACGTGGTCGCCGCGGTAGAGCGTGAGGTCGGCGTCCTCGTAGACCACGTTGTCGTCGAAGGCCTTGCGCACATGGTCCACCTTGACGACCTCGTCGCCGGTGCGCGGCGGCTCGGGGAAGCGGAAGTGCACCTTCTTGGACTGCTCGGGGAGCACCACGAGCTCGCCCTTGATCTTCTCGATGCGGGCCATGCGCTCCTGGGCGGCCTTGGCCTTGGTGGGCTTGTAGCGGAACTTGTCCACGAAGACCTGCATGTGGGCGATCTCGCGCTCCTGGGCGGCGCGCTTGGCGCGGAGCTGCTCGAGGTTGGCCTCGCGCTGGCGCAGGTAATCCGAGTAGTTGCCGGTGTAGGTGCGCAAGGAGCGGTTCTCGAGGGCCGCCACGTGGTCCACGCAGGCGTCCATGAACGAGCGGTCGTGGGAGACGATGAGGACGACGCCGTCGTAGCTGGAGAGGAACCCCTCGAACCACTGGACGCTCTCGAGGTCGAGGTGGTTGGTTGGCTCGTCGAGCAGCAGGACGTCGGGGTGGCGCAGCAGCAGCTTGGCGAGGCTGATGCGCATCTGCCAGCCGCCGGAGAACTCGAAGGCCGGCTTGTCGAGGTCCTCCACGGGGAAGCCCAGGCCGCACAGGATCTGGCGGGCGCGGCTCTCGAGCTCGTAGCCGCCGGCCGCCTCGAAGCGGTCACGGGCTCGGCCGTACTCCTCCATGGCGGCGTCGAGGGCGGCGGGGTCCTTCTCGGTGGCCATGACCTGCTCGAGCTCGGAGATGCGCTCGCCCAGGTGCGCGATCTCGGTCGCGGAGGCCATGACCTCCTCGAGGGCCGAGCCGTTGCCGGCGAGCTCCGCCTCCTGCTCGAGGTATCCGATGGTTGCGCCCCGAGCGAGGGTCACGGAGCCCTCGTCGGGCGACTCGAGGCCCATGACGATCTTGAGCAGCGTGGTCTTGCCGGCGCCGTTGGGGCCCACGAGGGCCCAGGACTCGCCGGCGTTGAGCTGGATGGTGGCGCCCGAGTAGAGGACCTGGGGGCCGAAGGACTTTGCGACCTTGTCGATGAGGAGGATCACGAGGCTTGTTCCTAGTCTTGCGTGAGGTGGATGGCGAAGCCCGCGACAGGCTCCTTGAAGTAGACGAGCTTGGTGGAGCCGTCGGGCAGAAGGGCGCGGGAGGACTCGTCGACCTCGAAGCCGCGGGCGGCG
>CBCSOI010000106.1:0-5533 GCA_965141595.1 uncultured Atopobiaceae bacterium
TAGGGCCGCGCGCTGCGGAGCGGACGGCCCCGTTCGACGGGGTGGGGCCGAGGGGGGGCCGAGGGGCACGGGGCCTCTCGGCCCCCTTTCCTGCGCCGGCGGCATGTCCCAACGGCCGTGTCCCACCGGTCGGGCACTTTTGTCCCACGCCGGCGCCGTCACTTTGGTCGGACACCTTGGTCGTCACATCGGGGTGCCCGGCACCATCGTGGTGCGTCTGCCGAGAACCCGCACCACCGTGGCGCGGGCTCTCGGCCGATCGGACGAGTCTCACGCGCCGCGGTGGCGCTGCGCGGCGGATATCGCGCTGCGGCGGCGCACGTCCCGTACCCCTGGCCGTCGTGTGGTAGCGGAAGACCCCGACCAAAGTGATGGAGGTTCAACCCGTGATGGCGGGACAGAAGTGCCCGACCAATGGGACAGAAGTGTCCGGGTGGTGGGACAGGCGGCGGCCGCGACGGCGGCGCTACCATGGTGGGTGCCGGCGCGCCCGTCGGCCCCACACGACCGTCCCGGGAGGACCCATGCTCGACCCAGACCGCGACTACACCGACGCCGACCTCGCCGCCCTCGACGAGTTCACCCTGGGCGAGCCCGTGCTCGTGTGCCGCTGGCGCCTCTCGGACCGCCGCATCCCCATGGCCGGCCGCCACATCCGCGCCCTCGGCGAGCGTGTGACCGACGGCTGGGCCCCCACGCCCGAGTTCCTCGCCTGGGTGCGCCAGCATCTGGAGCAGACCCTGGACACCGGCGCCGCAGACGACCCCGACGGCGTCCTCATGCTCGCCGTCGACGCCGCCGGCCACGGCGCCATGGCCGTGGGCCCCTACGAGCCCCTGGCCGACACCTCGGCCGCCGCCCTCGCCTCCCGCGCCGCCGTGTCGGCCGAGGAGGGCGCGCGCACGTCGGTGGCGCCTGAGACGCTCTGGGCCGTCGCGGACGGCGCCCTCGTGGCGGGCTTCGGCGACACCTTCACCTGCGGCGGTGCCGGCACCCTGCTCGTGGACCTTACGGAAACGTTAGGGCGGCCGGTGACCTTTGATGGGACACTGGCTCAGAGGGTGGCTGCGGGGGAGCCCTTCGACGAGGTCTTCCTCGTCTCCGACGAGCACGGCGTGGTGCCCGCCTCCGACAACGGCGGCCCCGTTGCCGAGACGTTCGCGGCCCAGCTCGGGAGGCTCCGCGAGGCCACGGCCGCCAGGCAGGACCGCGGCATCTGACGCCGCCGCACCCGCCGCCCGGTCGACAGTCGCAGCTCGCCGGCACCCGCGACCGCCGCACCCGCCCGCCGCGGACAGAAGGAGGACCCATGACGCGCATAGCACTGGTCGAGGACGACGCGGGCATCCGCGACGCCCTGGCCCAGATCCTCTCCCAGCGCGGCTACGAGCCGGTGCCCGTCACGGACTTCTCCCACACGTCGCAGACCGTGCTCGACGCCGCTTGCGACCTCGTGCTCCTCGATCTCGGCCTGCCCGGCGTGGACGGCACGGTGGTCTGCCGCGAGATCCGCTCCCGCTCCGATGTCCCCATCATCGTGGTGACCAGCCGCAGCTCCGAGGTGGACGAGGTGCTGTCCATGACCATGGGGGCCGACGACTTCGTGACCAAGCCCTACTCCGCCCATGTGCTCGCCGCCCGCATCGAGGCCCTGCTCCGCCGCGTCCAGGGCTCCCGGTCGCGTCCGGTGGTGGAGCACGACGGCCTCTCCCTCGACATCGAGGCCTCCTCCGCCACGGCCAACGGCCAGACCGTGGAACTCACCCGTAACGAGCTGCGGCTCCTCGCCTACCTCATGCGCAACGCCGGCTCCGTGGTGTCCCGCACGGCCCTCATGTGCGAGCTCTGGGACACCGACGCCTACGTGGACGACAACACCCTGACCGTCAACATCAACCGGCTGCGCCAGACGCTGGCCCGCATCGGCGTGCACGACTACCTGGTCACCCACCGCGGCCAGGGCTACTCGGTGTGACCATGGAGTTCCTCCGGTTCCTGAGGCCCAAGCTGCCCGGCCTCGCCCTCTACGCGGCGGCCCTCTTCGTGGTCTCGGGACTGCTCCGCCTGGTGGGGACGCCGCGGGACATGGTGTACCTCGTGGTGGTGACGCTCTCCGTCGTGGAGGTGGGGCGTCTGACCATGGAGTACCTGCCGTCCTCGGGCTTCTGGAGGCGTGTGCGCCTCATCGGCCGCGCCCACCCCGGCGACAGCCCCAACGCCCTCGACCTGGCCTGCGGCCTCCCGAGCCTGCGTTCCGGCCGCGCCGCCCTCGTGGATGACGCCGTGGACGCCCTGCTCGCCCAGGCAAGCGCCGACGTCGCCGCCGTCAGGGCCGACTCCGCCGAGTACCGTGCCTTCATCGAGCGGTGGAGCCACGAGGTCAAGACACCGGTGGCCGCCGCCTCCCTCATCGTCCAGGCCAACCCGGGCCCCGTCTCCTCCCGGATCGCCCCCGAGCTGCAGCGCATCGAGGACTACGTGGACCAGGCGCTCTTCCTCGCCCGCTCCTACACCGTGGACCGCGACTACGTGGTGCGCGAGACCACCCTCGGGGAGCTCGTGCGCGACGTCGTGCGCGCCCGGGCCACGCTGATCCAGGAGTCGGGCGTCTCCGTCTCCTTCGACGGTCTCGACCAGCGCGTCTACTGCGACCCCAAGTGGTGCGGCTTCATCGTGGGCCAGCTCGTGGACAACGCCTGCAAGTACGTGGGTGCCGAGGAGGCCCCGCGCCTCTCGTTCACCGGCCGGAGGCTGGCGGCGGGCGGCTCGGCCGAGCGTGTGGAGCTGGTCGTGGCCGACAACGGCGTGGGCATCGCGCCCCAGGACCTCCCGCGGGTGTGGGACAAGGGCTTCGTGGGTTCCAACGGCCGCGACCTCGCCCGGTCCAACTCCACGGGCATCGGCCTGTTCCTTGTGCGCGACCTCTGCCGCAAGATGGGCGTGGAGGTGAGCGTCTTCTCCGACGGCGGGACGGGCACGGAGTTCCACCTGGTGTTCCCCATGGTACAGAGGGGGTAGCAAGGGCTTCGTCTCCCGCGTCCGGGGCTATGCATCGTCGAAGGCAATTCGAAAGGGTCCGTGTATCTGGCGATACACGGATCCTTTCTCAGATGCCTTCTTTCGATGCATAGCCCCGGACCCCGCCCCCTACCGCCTCCGCAGCGCCGCCACCGTCTCGGCGTGCTTGGTGTGCGGGAACATGTCCACCACCGTCAGCGACTCCAACACCCAGCCACGCCGCACGAGGAAGTCCAGGTCGCGCCGCTGGGTGACCGGGTTGCAGCTCACGTACACGATGCGCCCGCACCCGCTGGCGTCGCACGCCGAGAGGAACGCCTCCGTGGCGCCGGCGCGGGGCGGGTCGAGCACCACGACGTCGAACCCGGTGCGGTTGCGCCTGGAGTCGGCCAGGTAGGCCGTGGCGTCGGCGCAGACGAACCGCGCCCGGTCGCCCAGCCCGTTGGCCCGGGCGTTGCGCCGCGCGTCGGCCACGGCCCCCTCCACGCGCTCCACGCCCACCACCGAGACGCCGTCCTGCGCCTTGGCCGCGCACAGGCCGATGGTCCCGATGCCGCAGTAGGCGTCCAGCAGCGTCTGGCCCGGCTCCAGCCGCGCGCCGTCGATGGCCAGCCGGTAGAGCGCCTCGGTCTGCTCGGGGTTGGTCTGGTAGAAGCTCGTGGGGCCGATCTCGAAGGTCACGCCCAGCAGCGAGTCGTGCATGACGCCGGGCCCCAGCAGGGGTTTCGACGTGGGCCCCAGGATGGCGTTCGTCCGCCGCTGGTTGATGTTCTGCACCACCGACAGCCTGAGCGGCGCCGCCTCGGCCACCGCCTCGGCCAGCTCGCGGCCGTGGGCCAGGGTGTTGCCGTTGGTCACGACGGTGAGCAGGCCCTCCTCGGTCCTCCACCCGGTGCGCACCACGGCGTGGCGCAGCATGCCGCGGCCGCGGTCCTCGTCGTAGGCGCGGATCCTGAGCCGCTCGGCCACGCGGGCCACGTCGTTGAGGATGGGTCGGCAGCGCGGGTCCTCGGCCAGGCAGGCGGCGCACGGCACGATGCGGTGCGTGCCCCGCTCGTAGAAGCCGCTGCGGATCATGCCGCCCTTGCCGGGCGAGAAGGGCGTGGCCGCCTTGTGCCGGTACCCCTGCGGCACCTCCATGCCCACGATGTCCACGTCGCCCGGTGCCGCCTCGCTCGCATTGGAGTCGAGGAGGTCCGAGAAGAGCCCCACCACGGCCTCGCGCTTGCGGCGCAGCTGGATGGGGTAGGGGACGGCCAGCCATTCGCAGCCGCCGCACCGTTTGGCGATGGGGCAGGTGGGGGTGGCAAATCCCATGGGGGCTCCTCTGACTCTCGCGACGCCGACACCAGCAGTCTAGCCGTCCCGCCGGCCGCTGCCACGGGGCGGCGCACCACGGGGCAAAAGACCCGGGACCCCGGCGCGGGATGCGGTAAGCTAAAGACAACTGCATACCATCGCAACCCGAGGGCACGGTTCGAACAGCTGTCTGCTTAGTAGATAAATAAGGAACCCGGTTTGAATCCGGGACAGCCGCCACTACTGTGTTCGGGCAAAGGCGCGGGCACGCATACCCATTGGGCCGAGGCCCGAGAAGGGGCCCGCACCGTCGGCCGGGGCCGACACCCGTGAGTCAGGAGACTTGCCTGTCCTCGATAGGTTCGACCGTCCCGGGCGTGTGGGTCGTGGTACCGGTGCTGTGATGCCCTGCCTGCCTCGCGTCCCGGTGCCCCTGCCCGGTCGTCGCCCGGCAGCCCCGGGTGTCCACCTCCGCCGCGCCGCTCTCCCGAACGGGGAAGACGGGCAATCGACGAGAGGAAGGTACGCCCATGAACCGCAACCGCAAGACCGCACAGGGCCCGGCAGCCCACCGCTGCACGCCGCGCGCACGCAGCCGCGTCGTGGCGCTGCTCGCCGCAGCGCTCATCGCCGTCGCACCGGCCCTGGTCGCCTGCTCCGGCGCCCCCTCCGCGACCACGGGTTCCGGGGAGCAGGCCTCCGAGCAGCAGGCGCACATCTCGGTGACCCAGAAGGTCGGTGACGCCGAGAAGGCCGTGGAGGTCGCCGACGGTTCGACGGTCCTCGACGTCCTCGAGGCGTCCGGGGTCCCCTTCGAGTCGAGTGACGGGTCCTACGGTGCCTATGTGACCTCCATCGACGGCAGGGCGGCCGAGGGCAGCTCGGGCTGGACCTACTCCGTCAACGGAGAGGAGCCCACCGTGGGTTGCGGCGAGTACAAGGTAGCCGACGGGGACGTCGTGGTGTGGGAGTTCGTCTCCTTCTGAGGTCTCTGACGGCGACACCGTCGCGTGGTCGTTCGTGACCGTGGGGTGACGTGTCGCGCGGGCTGCCCGACGTCGTCCCGCCGCGGCCGTAGCATGGGGGCGCCCCGCTACCGAGGCGAGGCGCCCCTCCGCGTGAAAGGACCTCCCCATGGGAACGTGCGTATCCGTCGGCATCATCGGCCTGGGCCACGTGGGCGCCCACGTGGCCAACAGCCTCATGCTCCAGGGCA
>CBCSOI010000107.1:0-5479 GCA_965141595.1 uncultured Atopobiaceae bacterium
AAGATTCTCTTATTCTCTTATTCTGTTAGTAAACACGCCGCAGCGAAGACTCTGAGAGAGGAGGCACCATGGCAGACACGGTGACCATCAGCATCCCGGAAGGGGAGACCCTGGACACCAACGACGACCTCATCGTGGACAACGACCTCATCTGGGAATGGATCGACAACCAGCGGAGCCGATCGCTGTCCATCCGCACGGTCCTCGCACTCTATGTCAGGGATCACGGCACCGGCGACATCCACCCGCGCAAGACCCCTCGTCGAAAGCGCCCTCAAGGCGTACCCGCCGAGGGATACCCCGAGCAGGCGACCACAATGGGGCTCGCCCCGCAGGCACCCGCACCCGCTCACAAGGACCCATCGGCAAGGTCCGCAACACAGACCCTGGACGCGACCGACATAAACCGTCTCCTGGACTTCTGACCAGCCAGAACGACCATCAGAACCATAGGGGAGACCACTAGAAAGGGAGAGCTTTGGCGACATCGACCAAGAGTACGAAGAAGACCGTCAAGACCGTCTACGACGTCATCGCCGGTCTGGACATCGGCAACGGCCTCGTGAAGGGTAAGGTGGAGATCGACGGCAAGACCCACCCCATCGACGTGCCCTCTGCCATGACCTACACGAGCTCCTCGCGCCTCGACCCCGAGCTCGACCTCGACGCCGTGGGCGACCTCTCCAACCACCTGGAGGCAACCGTCGTCTCCTCTGCGGTGCCCGCCACCAGCGCCGGACGCCTGCTCTTCGGGACCCGCGCCGTCACCTCCGGCGGCCACATGACCCAGTTCCACATCGACGCCCACGTCCCCAAGAGCTCCGAGCCCCTCTCCGTGCTCCTTGCCCTGGACGTCGTCGCCTCCCAGACCATCGCCGCGGCCGCCAAGGACAATGCCGGCGACGTCCCCGAGAGCCTCTGCGCCAACTGCGTGCTCTCCGTGGCCCTGCCCATCGACGACTACATGGAGCACCGCACCGAGTACCGCGACCGCCTCATGCGAGAGCCCCACCACGTGATCTGCCACAATTACGGCCACGACATCGACGTGAAGGTGACCTTCACCGAGGTGGCGGTCGTCCCCGAGGGCGTCGCGGCCCTCGCCGCCCTCCGTGCCACCGGCCCGGAGTTCATGGAGGCCGCCCTCACCCTCGCCCGTTCCAACGGCGCCAGCATCGACGCCTCCTACACCGGCGAGGTTCTCGTGGGCCTCGGAGATGTCATCGGTATCGACGTGGGGGAGGGCACCGTCAACTTCCCGGTGTTTTCCAACGGTGCCATCAACACGGAGTGCTCCAAGTCCATCAACGAGGGCTTCGGCAACGTACTGGACGACGTCGTCGACCGTCTCCGCCAGTCCAACTCAGGCATCCAGGCGGAGAGCCGCGGGGCCGTCGAGAAGATCCTCCTGCCCAAGATCGACCCCAAGGACCAGACCCTGAAGGCCCGCCGGATCCGCGAGCGCGTCATGGAGGAGGTGGACCGCGTGTCGCCCACTCTGGTGGAGGCCATCGCGGACACCTTCACCAGCGTCTGGCGCCGCGTGGGGACCTCCTGCGAGGTCGTCTACATCTACGGCGGCGGCGCCCGCTTCATCGCCGATCAGCTCCAGACCCGAATCGAGTCCATCTGCGACACCGGCGGCATCGGCTGCCCCGTGGTGTACCTCGACTCTACCTGGAGCCGCAATCTCAACGCAGAGGGCCTCTACAAGTCCGCGAAGAAACTCGCGGCATCCAAGTAGCCGGTCACACGAGAAGTAACGACCCCTCCGAGGGGCGCCCCCGGACCCACCGGGGGCGCCCCTCGTTTTCTCGATGGCGGGGGCCGAGGGTTCGTGGGACCCGTCAACCCCGCAGGGGTATATGATTGAATATTTTTAAGCAACCAGTGGCACTTCAACGTCGTCGGTTCCGACACGTTGAAATTCCGGAAATCCGAACCCAAAAACCGATATTCGGGGATATCGTAACCGACACAAAGCCTACCTGCGTTTTTATTGACTTTCGTTGGTTCCGATAATGGGAGGTCGATGACGATTCCCATTATCGAACCTGCTCAGACCACGGCCTTTCAACATACCGCCACAAAAGCGCTCGGCAATTATCGGAAATGGCGAGCCGCCGAGTGCCGATAACGGCAAACGCGATAACGGGGAGAGCGTCCACCGCGCACCGGATCGGTGCCAAGGGGGTCACTGGGGAAGAGCCGGGAGGGGGGCATCGGCCCCAACCGCCCCTGGCAGCGAGGCTCGTGCGCCGGGGTCGTCCCCAAAGTGAAACACGAGATGGGCAGCCACGGGGACCAGAGGCAGAAGAACAGGGACCAGCAACGGGAACTGGCAGAAAGCGGCAGGTGAAAAGCCACGGGGACCAGACCCGAGCAAGCGCCGGAAACTCGGTGGGCAGGTATCTGCGACCAGATAAACGCAGCTCGTGAGCCACGGGGACCAGCCAACAGGAAACGCCCCCGATGAGGTCCCGCGACCATATCCGCAGGAAAAGAGCCACAGGGATAGACACGGGATCAGCCGCAGGGACAACAGCCAGGGAGCGGGATGGCCGCCCGGGGACCCAACGATCGGCCAGAGGGTCCCCGTGGCTTCCCATCTCGCAAAAGAGAGAACACGCCTCCCGCCCGACCGACCCAGGGGACGATGATCCCCGTGGCTATCCAACTGGGAGAACGCCGACAGAGCCACGAACCACGCGGGACGGTCCCCGAGGCGCAACAACAGCGAGAACACGGGTCACGGCAACGATGACAAGCCGTCTACCTCGTACAATGGAACCCATGGAGACTACAGGCCCCGGTACCGGGGTTCCCTATAAAACAATAGGAATAGGTAATAGATAGGGCCCAAGGGCCCCGGGGGCGACAAAGAAAGGAGAGCAGGGGGACCCTCCCTAGCGCGTGGGTCCGGGTGCTGTTAGCATGCCACGATCAGACAAAAGGAATTTAACCGCAGCCGATTGCCGTTCCTGAAAACGTGTCCCAATGCGGCCTGAATTCTTGCAAAGTACCAGCTAGTTGACGTAATGAGAAACGTTAATGTGGTCAACTTGGAATACTTATCGAGCCGCTCACCGCAAAAAACCGGCACTTCGTCGCACGAAATGGTCCATTTTCAGTCTCGCGCGGCATCTGAGATGCTAGGATGATTGCCAACAAAAAAACCCGCCCCACTGGAGTAGGAGGGCGGGTTTGTGATCGGAAGCACCTGCCTGGAAAACATCTGCTGCCGATCCACCAAAAAGAACTGGAGTCATCATAGCATGAAAGCCACCCCCCACACCCCCACAAACCGAATTCATAGCTCCCATTTCTGCGGTCTCCACCTGTCGGTTTATCCCGATCGGAGGCTCGTCGCCGACCTCGACAGCTCCTACACCGCGGGCGGCAAGGGGGAGATTGACTTCAGGGGCTGCCGCTGCCTTGGGGGCCGCAGGGCGAGGACCCACCACACCACCTACACCCCCGAGCGTGCCGCCAAGATTCGTCTTGGCCTTCTCTCTGCCGACGGTCCTGTAGCCCTCGACGATGTCGAGGGGCTCCCGCCCCGCTGCGCGGACCTCTTCTGCCGCCTCGTCCGCCTCCTGTCCGTCCTCTCGGTGTCGAGGGGGGAGGGCTCCGGCCTCTGGGCCTGCGTCTCAAAGGCCGACCTCTGCCGCTGGCTCGGTGTCGGCATGGACAGCCTCGAGAACGGCCTCTCCCTGCTCTGCGCCACGGGCCTCGTCACCAGGACCAACCCCGGGTTCTCCGGCGGGAGGTACTCCAAGAACACCTGGTGGGCCTGCCCCGTGGAGGCCGTCTCTACGTCCCGCCGGGGCCCCGACGGGGGTCCGGCGGACGTCGCCGCGAAGGCCGCGGCAACCACCCCCGACGAGCCCCCCGCGCCCTCCCGGTCCGTCGGCGACCTCCTGGCGGACCTCTCCTGCGTCACCGAGGCTGCCTCGGCGATCAGGGACTCCGGCGGCTCCCCCGACGCCCTCCGGACCCTCTCCCCGAAAGAGTCCTCGATCAAGGGCCTCACCTCGGTGGACGCCGTCCTGGCCATGGACCGCGTCCGGCGGGGCGCCTCCGGGTCCCACCGGTCCATCTCCGAGGGCGACGCCGCCGACCTCGCGACCGACCTCGACCGCATCCTCGAGGAGACCGGGGCGACCCCGGAGATGGCCCTCGCGGCCTACGTGAGGAACCTCGCGGAGAACAGGGGCGACCCGAAGATGCTGCCCCATGCCGCCACCTTCGTCACCGGCAGGGCCCGCTCGGGCCGCCCCTACGGCAAGGGCCGGCACCCCTTGAGGGTGGCCCTCGCGTCTATCGAGGCGGACGCCCCCTCGGAGCTCGAGCGGAAGGTGGCCCGCGCGTTCCTCCGCGGGGACCCGGCCCCCAAGGACTGGCTCGCGGACCTCAGGGCGGAATCCGAGGGCCGCGCCGGCTCCCCCCGCCGGACCCCCGCCGGCACCGGCCCCGCGGGCCCCCGCGACGCGACCCCGGCGAACGCCCCACGGGACATCGAGGGGCTCCTCCGGGGGCTCCCGCGGGACGGCTCGTGGTCCCCCCTCGCTCCCTCCCAGGTCCTGGGAGCGGGCGACGCCCCCCTCACCTCCGACGAGTGCGCCTGGGCGGGCTACCTCTGCCTCGGGGCGCCCCTTTCGGTGGGCCGCCAGGTCTTCGACGGCCTCTCCCGGAAGGGCTTCCAACTCTCCGGGGGCCTCAGGATCGGCCGCGGGAGCCTTGTCTCCCATGGATTTACCTGGGTCAGGCGCAACCTGGCCTCCCTCGGTCTTCCCGAGGAGGGCCGGTGGGCCTTCAACCGCAGCCCCGAGAGGGTCGTCGCGGTGCGCCGCCAGGGCGACGACGGCATCTTGGCGGCATGGCGCGACGCCGCCTCCCGGGGGGTGCGCCCCGTCTTCAGCGAGGTCGACGGCGATGTCAGGGCCCGGGCCGTGGAGAGCCGGCTCCGCGGCGCGAGGACCATGGGGGAGTGCACGTCGATGACCCTCGAGGACTTCCTGGCCTATCAGCGTCGCTGAGTTCCCCGGGCGCGGCGAGAGCCACGCCCGGCGGCATCCGCGAAGGGCCGCCGGAAGGGCGACCGACCCACCGAGAGAGGGTGATCGCGATGTTTGCCGTTAGCATCCATATCGACGACGAGAAGGAGCAGGTCTGCCTCTGCGCGTCCGAGGGCTGGGCCTACGAGATGGCCCACATGATCTGCGAGCGCATCGGGGCGCCTGTCACGGTGGAGCGCTCCCACGGGCACCGCGGGCGCCGCCGCGACAACGACAGCGGCCACGGCATGGGCGCCGGCCTCGCAGGGGGTGCCCTCGCATGAGCGCCGTACAGCTCGCCTCGATCTCCTCCGACCCGGAGGTGCTCGCCGGGTTCTTCCGGCCGCCCTCCCTGGGCGACGGGGAGATGCTCTGCGTCGTCTCGTCGGTCTCGCCCCTGACGGGCGCCCGCACGGCGGCCA
>CBCSOI010000108.1:0-5463 GCA_965141595.1 uncultured Atopobiaceae bacterium
TGGAGGCGAGGTCGTGGCAGGCCTTGAGTTCCGCGGGCAGGGCCCTGAACCGGAAGAAGAAGGGGTCGGGACCCTGGTTGCCGAGGAGGAACGCCAGGAGCTGCTCCTGGTTCTCGACCAGGCCCTCGGGGAGGCCCGGCACGCACTTCTCGCCGAAGATGTGATGGGTAATCAAGGCAGGCATCTGATGGCTCCTTGTCGCGGTCGTCTGGCCCCGGGCGGCCCGGGGGAACCCAAAGTCTAGCGCAGCGGGGGAGGGAGTCCCCCTTACGGTCGGTCTGTGGACCCTCGGGAGATTCAGCATCGTTTCAATGGTGAGGCGCATCTAGTTGCCTTTGTGGTCTATCGTGTGCCCGACGGGGCGGAGTGGCCCCCGAGGATAAAGGAAATAGATGAAGCTTTTTAGCCATTATACGCGGCAGGAATGTGATTGGATCATGTACGACGTGGGCAACTCGGCCCTCGTGCTCCTGAGCACCACCGTCGTGCCCATCTACTTCAACGCCCTCGCCGCCGAGACCACGGACGCCGCCGGTCTCGTGGCCCAGTGGGGCATGGCCCAGACCGTCGCGTCGCTCATCGTGGCCCTGCTCATGCCCATCCTCGGCTCTCTGGCCGACTACAGGGGCAATAAGATCAAGTTCTTCATCGGGTTCTTCGCCACGGGCCTCGTCGCCTGCTTCTGCCAGGCTCTCCCGGTGTCTGCGGCCGTGTTCCTCGCCATCTTCGTGGTGGCCACGGTGGGCCTCAACTCGTCGATGACGTTCTACGACGCCATGCTCGTGGACATCACGGACGACGAGAAGATGGACGACATCTCCTCCGCTGGCTTCGCCTGGGGCTACATCGGCTCCACCATACCGTTCGTGGCCTGCATCGCCCTCATCTTCGGCGGCCCGGCCCTGCTCGGCCTCAGCTCCATGTTCTGCACGCAGCTGTCGTTCGTCATCACCGGCATCTGGTGGCTCTGCTTCACCATCCCGCTGCTCCGCAGCTACCGGCAGGTGCACTACAAGCGCTCCGAGGACGCCCGCGCCGAGGTGCTCGACACCTTCCGCGGCCTCGCCCGCACCATGCGCGACATCTTCCGCGACAGGCGCCTGTTCATGTTCCTCGTGGCGTTCTTCTTCTACATCGACGGCGTCCACACCGTCATCGCCATGGCCACGAGCTACGGCTCGGCCTTGGGCATCGACTCCACGCACCTCATCCTGGCGCTCCTCGTGACCCAGTTCGTGGCGTTCCCCTCAGCCATCGTCTACGGCAGGCTGGCCGACCGCTTCGGCACCCTCACCATGATCCTCGTGGCCGTGGTCGCCTACTGCGGCATCGTGGGCTTCGCGGCCTTCTTCCTCAAGACCGCCACCGAGTTCTGGATCCTCGCCGTGCTCGTGGGCCTCTTCCAGGGCGGCATCCAGGCGCTGTCGCGCTCGTACTTCGGCAAGATCATCCCCAAGGACCGTGCCAACGAGTACTTCGGCTTCTACGACATCTTCGGCCGCTACGCGAGCGTCATGGGCACCTTCCTGGTGTCGGTGGTGACGGCCGCCACGGGCTACGCCGAGCTCGGCGTACTGTCCATCGCCATCCTCCTCGCGGTGGGTCTCGTGATGCTGCTGCTCATGCCCAAGGAGCACCGGGAGCCGGCGGGCGCCTAGCCTGCGGCCTGCCCCGTCCCATCACCCGGACACTTCTGTCCCACATCGCTTGGATGCGGTGCCGCCGGCCTCCCTCCGCGGAGGGGTCGGCGGCGCTATCATTGGGGGTCGTTCGGTCGGAGAGGGGAGTGGGCGTGGGTCTCGGCGAGTGTCTCGTTCTGGGTGTGGCCCTGGCCATGGACGCGTTCGCCGTCACCGTATCCAACGCGCTCGCCGCCCCCGGGGCCCGGCGTCGTCGGCTGCTGCTCATGCCGCTGCTCTTCGGTCTCTTCCAAGGCCTCATGGCCCTGTTCGGGAGCCTCCTCGGCTCGCTCTTCGGCGACGTCATCGAGCGCTTCTCGGGCCTCGTCGCCCTCGTGGTGCTCGGCGTCATCGGCGTCAACATGGTGCGCGAGGGCCTGGGGCCCCTGCGCTCGGACCGCGCCGAGGGGGATGGTGGCGAGCAGGGGCGTGCGGACGGGAACTGCGGCTGCGACGAGGACGACGTCCTCTCCCTCGGCAGGCTCCTGCTCGAGGCCGTCGCCACGTCCATCGACGCCTTCGCCGTGGGCGTGTCGCTCCGCGCCATGGGCGTGGCCACCGGGCCGGCCTCCGCGGTCATCGGCCTCGTGACGGCCGCCCTCTGCCTCGTCGCCATCGCCTGTGGGCGCTGGGTGGGGCCTCGTCTCGGCGACCGGGCCCAGGTGGCGGGCGGCGCGGTCCTCATCGCCCTGGGCGTCAAGGCGTTCTTCTTCTAGCCCGCGCCCGACCACCGGCACGCGCCCGGCCCGCTGCGGTCCATTGATATGGGAGCCCGGGCCCCTTGGTTTACCCTGTGCACGAATGGGGCACCAAAGCTTCGACAGCAAACGAAGCGATGCAAAGGAGCCCCCGTGAACACGCTGTTCAGGCGCACGAAAGCGTCCATCATCTTCCTCGGCATTGCCATGACCCTGCTGGGTCTGGCCTTCTTCATCAACCCCGTGGACTCGATCCTCTTCGTGGTCTACTGCTGCGCGTGGGCGTTCCTGTTCGCGGGCATCGGCACCCTCGTGGGCTACTTCCGCCACGACCCGGCCGACCGCGGCGCCGCCAACATCGTGCTCGCCATCCTCGAGATCGTCTGCGCCATCTACATCTTCTTCTTCCCCGGCTGGTCGACCGTGGCCCTCTGCGTCTTCCTGGGCTGCGTGATCTTCGTCACCGGCATCTGGGACGTCGCCGACGCCCTCTCCTTCCGCAAGGTCGAGGGCAGCAACTGGGGCCTCTGGCTGGTGCTGGGCATCGTCACCATCGTCCTGGGCTTCCTGACGCTCTTCGCGCCGTTCATGATGGCCGAGGCCATCATGATCGTGGCCGGCATCTCCCTGGTGTTCGACGGCATCACCGAGATTGTCCTCGGCGTCCGCATGTAGCACCCATCCTCCCGCGCGCTGCCAAGGCGTCCGATGCCCATGCGGCATCGGGCGCCTTTTCCATGCTGCACCCATGCCGTGCCGCCCCGCCACCCCGCCAGTCGTGTCACTTTGGTGGGACACTCTTGTCCCACCTGTCACCTTGGTCGGGCACCTTTGCTGTCGCACCGCGGCGACGCCGGAACGCCGCGCGCGACAAGGACGCCCGGCTCCCAGTCCTTTTGCCCCGGCCCGTGCATGCCGGAGCCCGCTACGGCATGGGTTCTCCTGCCGAGGGGCGCCGGAATCCATGCCGGAGGCCCCACCGGCATGGGTTTATCGGCCCCGGGCACCTCGGGTCCATGCCGGAGGCCCCTCCGGCATGGCCGGGGACCATCAACCGTGCAATAGGCGAAGTGACAGATGGGTCAGGGGCCGCTGTCACGCGACATGGCCGGGGGCCTTCAACCGTGCAATAGGCGAAGTGACAGATGTCGCCGTCCCCTCTGTCACATCGCCCCATGCAAAAAGGCGGGGCCCCGCCGTCTCCGGCAGGGCCCCGCCCGGGTCCGTGCGTCTGTGACGCCGGCGCTACTGCACCGGGAACAGCGGCGCGCCGAAGAAGCACACCAGCATCATCACGGCCACGTAGCCGACGAAGTAGGGCAGGACACGCGAGAAGATCTCGGAGTCCTCGCCGTTGCAGTCGCACGCGGCGCTGCCGATGGCGATGGACTGCGGCGAGAGCATCTTGCCGGCCGAGACGCCCACGGAGTTGGCGGCCACGAGCCAGTAGGGGTTGGCGCCGATGGCCGTGGCGGCCTCCAGCTGCACGCCGCCGAACAGCGTGGACGAGCTGGTGCCGGAGCCGGTGACGAACGTGCCCAGGGCGCCCAGCACCGGGGCGATGAGCGGGTAGAGCGCGCCCATGGTGCCCACGAAGAACGCGGAGATGGCGCTCGTCATGCCGGAGTAGCCCATGAGCTTGGCCACGGCCAGGACGGAGAGCATGGTGACCACGGTCTTGCTCATCTGCTTGGCGGTGGCTCCGAGCACGGAGAACATGTCGTGCCAGCTGCACCTCTGGATGAGGCCGCCCGCGATGCCGCAGAAGAAGATCAGCACGCCGGGGGTGTTGAGCCACTTGAACGTGAGGGTGGCGTCGGGGTCGCCGGCGTAGATGTTCACCGTCGACTTCAGCGAGGCCAGCGGCTCGGAGATGAACGGGAACAGGCTCGAGGTGAGCAGCAGCACCACGAAGATGAGGATGAAGGGCGACCAGGCCACCACGGCGCTGCGGAGGTCGACGGTGACGGCGTCGTCGGGGTCGAGGTTGTCGATGGCGTACTGCTCGGGGACGGGGCGGTCCTTCTGGAGCAGGGCGAACGCGATGGTGCACACGAGGGAGCACACCGCGCCCACGATGACGGCGAGATCGGCGCCGATGGTGGAGGCGCACACGAACTCGGCGGCCAGGAACGAGAGGGACGTGACGCACAGCAGCGGCACCATGCCCTTGAGGGCGCCCTTGCCGCCGGCCACGAGGCACATCAGGAACGGTGTGGCGATCACGAGGGGCGCCACCTGGATGACCTGCATGGTACTGAGCTGCACCACGTCGAGGCCGGTGATGGTGGCCAGCGTGTTGGTGGGGATGCCGATGGAGCCGAACATGGTGGGCACGCCGTTGGCGAGCAGGCACGAGAGGATGGCGGTCACGGGGTTGATGCCCAGGGCCACGAGCATGGAGGCGGGGATGGCCACGGCGCTGCCGAAGCCGGCCATGCCCTCTAGGAAGCCGCCGAAGCACCAGCCGATGAGGATGGTGAGCACGCGCTTGTCGGAGGACACGCCCATGAGCTGGGCCTTGATGACCTCCATGGCGCCGGTGTGCACGGTGAGGTTGTAGACCCACACGGCGGCGACGATCACGATGGTGATGGGCCACAGGGCCATGGCGAAGCCCTCGGCGGCGGCGGTGACGGCGTTCCACACCGGCATCTGCCAGATGAGGAGGGCCTCGACGGCGGTGACGGCGAGGGCACCCAGGGCAGCGGCGTAGGCCTCCCACTTGAGGGCGGTCAGCGCCACGATGAGAAAGACGATGGGCAACAGCGCCAGGATGAACATTCCTAGAATCGTAATCATCTCCAATGGTCGGTGCGGCCCCATGGAAAACGCCCCCGCCGCGGGTAGCGACGGGGGCGTGGTCTGCTGGGGTTCGCGCTGCTCGTAGCACGAATTGTAGTACGGGGTGCAACGTCACGGGGCACCGGCTCTCATATACTTGGCGCCCGTCTGTCTAGGGACCCCGGCCGCTAGCCGAGCAGCATGCGGTCGTTGTCCAGGGCCGAGCCCGAGACCTCCTCGAACTTGCGCAGCAGGTCCTCCACGGAGAGGGCGTCCTTCTCGGCGCCGCGCACGTCGTAGAT
>CBCSOI010000109.1:0-5373 GCA_965141595.1 uncultured Atopobiaceae bacterium
TCTTCTCGGTGGCGCAGCACTCCGTCTACGGTTTCGACGAGTGGACCTGCTCGCTGCAGGAGAACCCCCAGGAGACGACCACCATCACCTACACGGTGACCACGTCGCCCCAGGCCACGCAGCCGCTCACGGTGAGCCGCACCCCGGCCGCCCGCACGTTCTCCTAAGGAGGGGACGGCCGCCCGCGGCGGGGTAGACTGACGGCATCGAGAACCGCCAGCCCGCCGAGGAGCGTCATGGCTGAGAAGACAAGAGACGCCACCGGCGCGCACCCTGTCACCGACGACGAGGTGCGCGCCGTCGTCAAGGGGGCCGCCCGCCGCAGCCGGGGCGTCTCGGTGCCGGTGGCCGCGCTCTGGGTGTGCCTGGCCGCGGCCCTCGTGGCGGTGGCGGCGATCGCGGTGGCGGGGTTTGCGGGCGCGGGTGCCGGCGCAGTGGACGGCGCGGCGGCCGGGGATGCCGCCGTCTCCGGGGCCACGGCCCCGGCCGGCACCCAAGGCGCCGAGGTCACGGTGTCGCTCTCGCTGCCCTCCGGGTGGCCCGCCGGCCGTGCGCCGGCGGTGCCCGTGGCGCTCACGGGCATGACGGTGGACGGCGAGGAGGTCGCAGACGTCCTGGCGCCCGCCCCGGACCACCCGCGCGCGGCGACGCTCGCGCCCGGCGTCTACGAGCTGGCCCTGGCCAACGGCACCGTGGAGGTGGACGGCCGGGTCTTCGGGGCCGATACCGTGCGGTTCTCCGTGGACGGCTCGGGCGGCGCCCGGGACGTGACCCTCGTGCTGCGGGAGGAGGACGGCGGCGAGGTTGCGGCCGTCGATGACGCTGCGGCGGGTCGGGGCGACGCCGACGTCGCGGCTGGCGATGCTGCCGGCGGCGCGTCGGAGGGCCGGGACGATACCGCCGCCGGCGACGCGGCTGTCGGCACCGGCGGCGACGCCGGCTGGGGCGTCTCGTCCGGCGACGTCGGCGACCTCCTGGACGCCATCGACCGCACCAAGGAGCTCGTGGACGCCGTCTCCCAGTGGTAGGGGGGCGCCGCCGGCAGGCGCCCTACTCCGCGGTGGCGCCCTCCTCGGCCGCCAGGTCCGCCGGGACGATCTCCTCCGTCGCGAGCGTCTCGCCGTCCAGCGTGGCCGTCACGCGGACGCGCCCCACGGCCGGGCTCACGTCGAAGCCCACCGCCGCCACGACCCGGGCGAGGTCGCGCGCCGCCCCTGTGCCGAGCCCCTTGCGTGCGGCGTAGGGCCTCACCCGCAGCCAGCCGCTCTTGAGGGTGACGAGCTGTCGGTGCGGGATGCCCCCCTCGCCGGAGAGGTCCAGCGAGACCTGCAGCTCCGGCGCCGAGAAACCGACCTCCACGGACACCTCCAGGGGCAGGCCCAGCTCGTCGAGCCGGCGCACCACGCCCTCCCGCACATAGGCGGGGTCGCCGTCCAGCGCGGCTCGGAGCTGGGCCACCGCCTCCTTTCGGGCCGCCTCGAGGGCGGCGGCCCTCTCGCCCTGCGCGGCCGTCCAGGCGTCGCGGCGCTCGCCCCAGGCCCGGCGGGCGGCAGCGATGCGGTCGCGGGCCCGGGACGCCACGTACTCCTCGCGCAGCCGTGCGGTTTTCCAGAAGGCGAGGGGGTTCACGGCCCGGCGGGCCTCCTCGCCCAGCTCGGCGGCGATGGCGTTGAGGGAGGGCTCCGGCTCGGTGAAGGGCTCGACGTCGGCCGTCCAGCCCTGGGCCTCGGCGATGTTGGCCTCGTACCACGAGGCGTCCCGGGGCGTGGGCGCGAGGGCGTACAGCCCGGTGATGGCCGTGAAGCGGTCGTTCCAGGCCCGCTCGGCCTCCCTCGCGGCGGCCTTGGCCTCCGCGCGGGCGATGGCGGACGCGTCGCGGAAGGGCCGCGTGCCCTTGATGGCCGCGAGCAGCCCCACCTCGTCCACGGCGTCGCCGATAACGGAGCCGTCGGCCGCGAGCACGGTCTCCACACCGCCCGCCGTGAGCCTGACGGCCGCCCGGGCATCGTCGCCGGCGATCCCCCGCCAGCGCTCCAGCGCCTCCCGCTGCCTCGCCGTGGTGTCCGGGTCCTCGGACCCGGGGACGGGCGCCACGACGTCGTGGGTGAACGCGGTGTCCTCGCCTGCCACGCCCGCGCAGGGGTCGGAGCCCACGACGGAGCGCAGGGTCTCGACGGCCGGCTTCTCGAACGGGTTGGTGAAGGGGGCCATGGGTTCTCCCGGGGATGGCGTCGCTGACGGGTTTCCGACCGTTCGCGTCGATGGTCAGGAAGCTTAGTATATTCTGACCTTGAACCGACCATCAACGATGGAACGCTGTGACCGAGGGGGAGCCATGGGAAACGGCCTGACCGACCTTGTCGGATCCGCCTTCCGGAAGGCGACGGGGGCCGCCGGCTCCCGGACGTCCCGCGTGGGTTCCGAGGTAGCCGACGCCCCCGTCAGCGACGACGACGTCCGCGCCGTGGTGCGGGGGGCCATGGGCCATGCCCGGGGCTTCTCGGCCAAGGTGGTGGCGCCGTGGGTCGTGGGTATGTGCCTCGCCCTCTCCGTGGTCTCCGGCGCGTTCGCCGGCGGCGTCCCCGCATCCGCGCCCGAGCCGCCCGAGCCCCCGGCGCCCGTGGCGCTGGCAGAGGCAGGGGAGATCGAGGAGGAGTCCGCCGAGCCGTCCCGGGTGACCGTCTCCGTGACGGTGCCCGCCGAGTGGCCCGCCGACGGCACCGGCACGACGGAGGTGTCCGTGTCCGTCGCCGGCACCGCCGACGAGGGCGGCCCCGTGTCCGAGACCCTCCCCGTGGCACCCGGGTCCGGCGCCTCCCTCGATCTGGAACCCGGCTCCTATGTGGCCACGGCCCAGTCCGCCGAGGTCACGCTGGGCGACACGGTCTTCTCGGCCGCGCCGGCGACCTTCACGGTGGACGGTTCGGGCGACGCTGTGAGGGTCTCGGTGGCCTTTGCCGTGGACACGGCCAAGACCGAGGCTCTCGCCGCCGAGAAGGCCGAGGCCGAGCGGACGGCCGCTGAGAAGGCCGAGGCGGAGCGCAGGGCCGCGGAGCAGGCTGCCGCCGAGAAAGCCGCTGCCGAGGAGGCCCGTCGCGCCCAGGAGGCGGAGGCGCAGCGCAACGGCCAGACGGTGTATTACACGCCGAAGGGGGAGTGCTATCACAGGGAGGGCTGCGGAACGCTCAGCAGGAGCAAAACGGTCTGGAGCGGCACCGTCGACGAGGCGATCGCCGCGGGCAAGCGAGCCTGCAAGGTCTGCAACCCCTGACGCGCCGCTGTCCCATTGGTCGGACACTTCTGTCCCACTGGCCGGGCGCTTCGGGATCACATCCGTGCTCGGAGCTCGCAGCCGCCCCTTCCCCAGCGCCCCCTTTCCGCACCCTCGTCTCCGCACCTGAACGCGGTTGAGGGCAGGTCGGGCGACGCCTTCTCGGCGAAAAGCGCCCTGGGACGCATTCAGGTGGCCGTTTTCCGCCCCCAGACGCGTTCAGGTGCGGAGGGGGTCGCCCTCAATCGCGTTCAGGTGCCGAGAGGGGTAGTGCGGCCTCTAGGGGCTTCCGATTTCCGGGGACGACACTCTGTCCGCGTACCTGAAAAGCCCTTGTGGGGTTAAAACTTTTTCCCTAGACTGTGGGGACCGTCCGCTCCTTTGGAGGTGGCCCCATGGTCGAGCACGTCCGGCGCCGTCATCCCGGCGCCCTCCAGCTCCTTCTGGCCGTCGTCGCGGTGACGTTCGCCGCGTGGCTGGCCGCGCCCGTACCCGCCCTCGCCAAGTCGTACGAGATCCCGCGCGTGGCCATCGACGCCACGCTGCAGCCCGACGGCACGCTCGTCGTCACGGAGGACCGCACCTTCTCGTTCGACGGCAGCTTCAACGGCGTCTACTGGCGCCTGCCGGCCGGCGACTACGAGGGGCGCTCCGTGGAGCCGCAGGTCGAGTCGGTGGGTGTGGTGGCACCCTCCGGGCAGCTGCAGGCGTTCTCCGAGGGTTACTCCGGAGACACCGGCACCTACGAGCTCGACCCCGAGGGCACCTACACCGAGGTCAAGCTCTACAACCCCGCGGAGGACGAGGACGTCACCTACCGCATCGTCTACCGCCTGCCCGGTCTCGCGTCCGCCTGGGCCGACACCGGCGAGCTCTACTGGAAGTTCGTGTCCGACGGCTGGGACGAGACCTCCCACGACGTCACATGCACCGTCCACCTGCCGGTGCCCGCCGGCCAGTCCGTGGAGCCCGAGGGGAACGTGCGGGCCTGGGGCCACGGCACGCTCGACGGCTCGGTGTCGTTCGACGGCGACGACGTCGTCTTCTCGGTGCCTGCCGTGGGGAGCGACGACTTCGCTGAGGCTCGCATCACCTTCCCGGTCTCCTGGCTCTCCTCGGTGACGCCCTCCTCCGAGAGCCGCATGGACTCCATCCTGGCCGACGAGCAGCGCTGGGCCGACGAGGCCAACCGTCACCGCGAGGCCGCCCGGGCCGTCCTCGGCGGCACCGAGGCCGCACTGGCCGTCGTGGGTGTCGCGTCCGTGGTCGTGCCCCTGCGGGTGCTCTCGCGGTACCGCAGGCGCCACCGCCCGGTGTTCCAGGACGAGTATTTCCGCGACGTGCCCTCCGACGACCACCCGGCGGTGCTGGGCGCGCTGCTCAACGACGGGGACGCCACCTCCGAGGGCTTCACCGCCACCCTCATGCGCGTGTCCGACGCCGGTGCGGTCGACCTCAACTACGTCCAGGTCCCCAAGAAGAGCGTCCTCGGCCGCAAGGAGGACTACCAGCTGGTGCGCAACCCGGCCCGCGCCGAGGCGCTTTCCGACCCCATCGACCGTGCGTTCATGACCTGCATCTTCGACGAGGTCGCCCCGCTTGTGAAGGGCTACGAGCCGCCGGCCGACGGCCGCGTGGCGCTGGAGTTCTCGCGCCTCAAGAAGGTGGCGAAGAAGCACCCCGAGGAGTTCGTGGACGCCTACGACGGCTGGTCGGCCGCCGTGGAGGGCGCCTGCGCCCAGCGTGGCTTCTTCACCGGCGAGTCCACGGGCACCGGCCTCTGCGTGCTCACCCTGGTGCTGAGCATCTTCGCGGTGGTGATGGGCGCGGGCGCGCTGGTCGTCTTCGGCGCGCCGTGGCCCGCTTTCCTCACGCTGCTCCTGCCCGTGGCCGGCATCGTGGCGAGCGCCGTGGCCATGGGACGGCTCAAGGCCTACTCGGCCGAGGCCGTGGAGCTGCGCGCCGAGCTCGAAGCCCTGCGCCGCTGGCTCAAGGACTTCACGCGCCTGGACGAGGCCGTGCCCACCGACGTCGTGCTGTGGAACCGCCTGCTGGTCATGGCCGTGGTGCTGGGTGTGGCCGACGAGGTGATCGAGCAGCTC
>CBCSOI010000110.1:0-5323 GCA_965141595.1 uncultured Atopobiaceae bacterium
CCCGTCGACGTGCCCCCCGTCTCCGGGCCCGAGGACGCCGTCTCCGTGCCCGACGGCGCCCCGCGCCCCATCGGCGTCGACCCCTCCGAGACCGGCGCCTTCTCCACCCTCGCCTCGGGTCAGGGCGCCGTGCTCCACGACCGCGGCTCGGCCTCCGAGGCCGCCTCGGCCGCCCGTGAGAACTTCCGCCGCGGCGGCTCTGCCCGCCTGCACAAGGGCAAGCGCCCCCACGTGGCCTCGCACCAGGGCGGCGCCCGTGTGAGCCGGCCGGTGGCCATCGGTCTGGGCGTTGCGGCCGCCTGCGTGGTCGTCGTGCTCGCCGTGGTGGTCATCGGCGCGCTGCACACCGTGCCCACGTCCCTCGACGGCGACGCGTCCCAGACCCCCGTCCGCGTGGAACAGACCCAGGACGACCAGGGCCAGGGCATCGAGTACGCCGGCTACACCTACAGCGTGCGCCAGGACGACGACGGCGCCGGGTACTCCTTCGTGCGCACCCAGGGCGCCGACGGCGAGCCCCAGGTGCTGTTCCAGCTCCAGGGCACGCCGGTGACCGTGGTGCTCTACAACGGCGGCTTCCTCATCCCCGAGAACCTCGGCGACTCGTGGAACGTGATCTCGTGGGTCATGGGCGACGGCTCCGTGGAGTCGGTCCTCGCCCGCGAGGACGGCACCCCGGTGGAGGGGAGCGGCACCGTGTCGTCCGCCAAGCTGGACGGCTCCAACCTGCTGCTCTCCTTCGACAACGACGTGACGGAGACCGTGGCGCTCGGGTAGGGGCCCCGCGACCTTCGGCCCACGCACGGGTCCGGGGGCTTGTCCCAACACCCGGACACTTTTGTCCCAATGGTTGTGCTGTCACATTGGCCGGGTGTCTCTGCTGTCTCACCCGGCCGTCGCGCCACCGTGGCGCCTTTTCCGAGGAGCCGTGCCACCGCGGTGCGGCTTTCGGCCGTTTCGGCGCGTTCCGCACGCCGCCGTGGTGCTCCTGGACCGGCGTCGCGCCACCGCGGCGTGTCGATGAACCCTTCTGCGGCCGGAGGCCCGTGTCGGGCGCACACCAAGGGCGGTCGGTAAGGGCCCCTCGACGCAAAGACGCCTTACCGCACGCCGACCCGCACACCAAGGGGTCCTTGTACGGCGAAATCCGTTCGCCAAGGCCGGCTCGACGCAAGGACGCCTTGGCGAACGTACATCAAGGCCCTCCCGCGTCGAAGGCGGCTTACTGGGCGTCCTTGGTGTGCAACGGGGCCGTGGGACAGAAGTGTCCGACCATTGGGACAAAAGTGTCCGGGTAGTGGGACAGGCGGTGCCGAGAAAAAAGTTCCGATTCACGCTTGCATCGCCGGTCGAAGTCGTGCAATACTAACGCTCGCGCCAAGGCGCACGGGGTGTTAGCTCAGCTGGTTAGAGCGCCGGCCTGTCACGTCGGAGGTCGAGGGTTCAAGTCCCTTACATCCCGCCACTTTGGACTTGTGGGGCCGGAGGTTTTCCCTCCGGCCCTTTTTTCGTGGCGCCGCCTCGGCGCGGCCCGAGTTTTTCCCTTTAATGAGGACTTTTGCGCCCGTATTATCAGGTATCTGTCAGGTAGCACCATCGTTGGGCAACCATGTTCCATTGGATAAGATTAAATAACAAATCCTAAAACAGCATAGTAATGGCAATTTATCTAGCAAGATAGAACCAAATTGACTCCTTGCCACCATTTTTTCTCTCCACTAGTATGTAGTCCTAATTCAGGCGATATTAAGAAACGTGTTGCCTTTTTTAGGGGACTACCGTCCGGGTCCGACCGCAGTGGAAAGAAGGTGCGTCATGGGGACCAAGAGACGTGCGGCGCGCGAGAAGGCGTTCGTGCTGCTGCTGTCAGGTATTCTGGCGCTGGGAGGGGGCGACCCCCTCGCCACCAGGGCATTGGCGGAGGAGCTGGCACCCGAGCCCGCCGCCGTAACCGTGGAGGCCGTCCCTGAGGCGACGGCGGAGGTCCAGGCCGAGGCGGCGCCCGAGGCGACGCCGCCTGCGGAGCCGGACCCTGAGCCCGTGGAGGAGCCCGCCGAGCCGAAGGTCCCGGCCGATGAGGGCGCCCCCGAGCAGCCCCAGGCCCCGCCGGCCGAGGAGGGCGAGCCCGCCGTCGCGGACGCCGCCGTCCAACAGCCCCAGGTCGAGCAGCCCGTGGCACAGCCCCAGACCGCCGTGCAGCGGGTCGCCGCCACCGCCGCCCCCGACATCGTCGAGGATGCGTCCTCCGTGCCCGAGGCGGCCGCCCTCAACACGTTCTCCGTCATGCGCGCCGCCTCGGCGGACACCATGACCGTGTATTACGGGTTCCGAGAGCTTAAGCCGAGCGCCAGCGTCGGCAAGCCTGCGGTCGGCACGTACCTCCTGTTTGCCCCCACGAGCGTCAGCCCGGTCTCGACATCCGAGGCCTTCCTGGGTCTCCCCGCAGGCTGCGGCATGATGGTGGTGGACAGCGGCACGTCTGGAAAAGGGTCAGGCACATTCATCCGCCACGTCAGCCATCCCCCTGCGTCCGTCATGAACGCAGACGGCACCAGAACGCAGGCGCAAGAGAACACGCGCTGCGGGTTCGACGGCTGCAACGGCGCGTTCTACTACTACAACGACGCCAATTACTGGCACTACTGGTGCGATGGCGGCGGCGTCCCCAACGCCTCGTTCCGCGTCTACACCTACACCCAGGCCACGGTGAGCAAGAGTGCCCTCACCGCGCAGACCACCACCAAAAAAGAGGTCTCGTCCACCGACATCAAGATCCCTAAGAACGAGCTCAAAGTCACGCTCAACGTCAACGGGACGCTCTTCAACATCGACAGCTCGCGCTGGAACTTCGTGGATGACACGGTCAACTACGTCAAGAACGACCGTCAGATCACGATTCAGTTCGGCAGTATCCAGGCCTCCTGCAACGTGGAGTTCTACGGCGCCGAGCCCGACCCCCACGCCTACAAGAGCGTCACCCGCGACGCCGACAAGACCGGCAACCTCAAGGTGGGGGAGACCCTGCACTACGACGTCAAGGTGACCAACGAGGCCTCCACCGGCTCCATCTGGAAGAACGTCACCATCACCGATGTCCTGCCTCTGGGCCTCGAGCTCGTGCCCGGCTCCGTCAAGCTGGCCCGCACCAAGACCATCGACCCCGCCGACCAGATCCCGAGCATCCCGCTGGCCGACGCCAAGTACAACTACAACGCCGCCACCCGCACCATCACGCTCGAGATTCCCTACTACGTGCTCAACAGCCAGGCCTACGACCTGACCTACGACCTCAAGGTCGACGCCACGTCCATCGCTGGCGGCACGGCGGGCGGGAAGAACGAGACCCGCAACCTCACCAACACGGTGGACGTCACGGGCTTCGACTCCGACGGCCGCGAGTACCCCTGCAAGCCCACGGCCTGCCTGCCCATCCCCGGCGAGACCGACCCCGACAACGTCAAGGTCGAGCAGGTCGTCCCCGGCAGCGAGAACGACCCCGACCCCGACCCCGCCAAGGACGACCCCATCGCGTACCTCGAGCACACCAAGAACGCCGAGAACGTCACCGACACGCGCCCCGGAGCCGTGACCCAGGTCTACGACATCGTCAAGTACACGATGACCATGGAGAACACCAAGCCCGGCTCCGTCTTCCGTGACGCCGCCTTCGTCGACCAGATGCCCAAGGGCCTGGAGATCGTCCTCGGCGACGCCGAGCACCCCATGTCCATCTCCAAGGCGAGCGCCATCGACAACGACGACTACTGGACCGACAGCTGGTCCGTGGCCGTGGCCGACGACTCCTACGACGCCGCCACCCGCACCCTGACCGCCACCTGCGGCGACATGTTCTACGGCGAGAGGGTGACCCTCACCTTCTACGCGCAGGTCACCCCCGACGCCCTGGGCGAGGACATCGGCAACACCGGCACCATCCAGGCCGCCACCCCGCAGGCGGACCCCGAGACCGGCGAGCCCAAGATCGACCCCGAGACCGGCAACCCCGTGACCGAGGACACGAAGGACGACATCCCCGAGCCCACCTACCCGGAGCCCGAGAAGGACAAGCCCGTCGAGACCGAGGTCGAGAGGCCCGTCATCGACCCCGAGACCGGCAAGCCCAAGGTGGACCCCGAGACCGGCGAGCCCGTCACCGAGCCCGTCACCGAGACCACCGGCGGCGTGGCCGCGGGCGACCCGGAGCCCAAGGTGGAGAAGACCATCGAGGTCGTCTCCAAGAAGGACGGCGTCGAGGTCACCGACGCCAACCGCAACACCCCGCAGGTGGGCGACACCGTGCGCACCACGGTGGTGATCACCAACGACAGGGAGGGCACGGAGTGGGTCAACGTGACCGTCAACGACTCCTGCAACACCGCCCTCGAGCTCATCCCCGACTCCATCCGCGTGTTCGACCCCGAGGGCAACGACGTCACCGACGAGGTGCTCCAGCTCGACCCGGAGACACAGAAGATCAAGCTCGACATCCCCACCGTCACCGGCGGCGCCTCCTACACGCTGCAGTACGACGCCCTGGTCACCGGCGACGCCGTGAGCGACGACTCCACCGACCAGCCCAACATCACCGACCCGGTGGAGGTCAGCGGCGAGACCCCCGACCCCACCGACACCACCCCGGCCGACGCCAAGGACGAGCCCACCAACCTGGCGCGCCCCGGAGACCCGCTGGACAGCGTGACCAAGACCATGAAGGTCGTGGACGCCGCCACCGCGGGCACCGTGTCCCTCGGCGACACCGTGCGGTACACCATCGTGGCCGGCAACCTCGGCGACGCCACCACCTCGGCCCTCAGGCCCCTGGTGCTCGACCCGCTGCCCGAGGGCGTCGAGCTCTCGAGCCCCTACATCTACGTCACCAAGATGACGTTCAACCGCCGCACCATGGAGTGGGAGAAGGCGAGCCCGTCCTACGTGCGCAAGATCGCGCGCTCCAACGTGTACAACGAGGCCGCGCGCACCCTCGTCGTGCCCGTGGGCGAGGTGCTGCCCAGCGGCCCCGACCGCGTGTGCAAGGGCCAGACCGCCTATGAGATCGTCTTCGAGTGCGAGGTGACCTCCCTTGCCTTCGCCGGGGCGGAGAACCTGGGCAACATCGCCTACTCCGAGTCGGAGAAGCCCTCCGAGCAGCCGGCGCCGAAGCCCGCCGACCCCGATGAGCCTGACTACCCGGTGGACGAGGAGGGCGACATCGTCAAGCCCGTCGTCGACCCCGAGACCGGCGAGCCCGAGGTGGACCCCGCGACCGGCGAGCCGGTGACCGAGAAGCTCGCCGACCCCGAGGGCAAGCCCATCAAGCCCGGCG
>CBCSOI010000111.1:0-5297 GCA_965141595.1 uncultured Atopobiaceae bacterium
TCGCCGGGGATGCCGAGCTGCCCTCGGGAGAGGGCCACCCGGGTGTAGGAGCACTCGGTGCCGTCGGGCCAGAGGAGTCCTGTGACGGCGGCCTGGGGCCGCACCGACACCGAGAAGCCGAACCGGTAGGCGAACGGGAGCGTCTCGAGCGTACGGCCGGGGTCGGCGAGGGTCAGTCTCGTCGCCCCGCCGAAGGCCCACTCCATCATGGTCCGTGTGTCCTCGAAGCGCCCCCAGTCGGTGGCGCACCCGAGGACGCACGTGTAGAGGGTGAGCCCATCCTTGCGGGCCGCGCCCAGGAAGGTGGTCCCCGCCTCGACCTTGCCCGTCTTGATGCCGATGAGCGGGCTGTAGACGGGCATGAGCTCGTCGGTGGAGTAGAAGGTGCGATCCTCGCCGTTCACCGGCACCGTCACCGCGTGGGTGCGGACCATCCGGGCGATGAACGGGTAGTGGGTGAGGGCGTAGCGTCCCATGGCGGCGAGGTCGCGGGCGCAGCTCTCGTGGCCGTCCTCCTCGAGGCCGTGGGGGTTCTTGAACGTTGTCCGCGTCATGCCGATCTCCGCGGCCTTCTTGTTCATGAGGTCCGCGAAGGCGTTCTGGGAGCCGGCGACCTTCTCCGCGATGGCGTAGCCGGCGTCGTTGGCCGAGTAGACGAGCAGGACCTCGAGCATGTCCTCGAGGGTGGAGGTCTCCCCCACCTCGTAGCCCGCCACCTGGGCCGCCTCCCAGCCATCCTCCGGATGGGCGGGCATGGTCACCCCGGTGTCCATGGGGAGGCCGGCATCGAGGGCGACCATGGCCGTCATGACCTTGGTGATGGATGCCGGGGCGAAGGCGGCGTCGGCGTTCGACTCCGCGAGCACGCGGCCCGTGGAGTCCTCGACGATCCAGGCCCTGGCCTCGGTGACGCCGGGCGTGCCGAGGCCGGTGTCGGCCAGGGCGGGTGCGGGGACGAGGAGCACGAGGAGGAGCGCCAGGAGTGCCACGGGCGCGAGCGGGCGGGTCCGGGTCATGACGTTGAGTCCCCCTCCAGCGCCTCGGAGCGGATCTGGAGGCCCTCGGCGATGTAGAGCACGCCCGTTATCACGGAGCAGACGGTGCCTGCGTACACGACGAGGATGGCGGGGCAGGCTGCCTGGTCGTTGAGCAGCGGCAGCCACGGCACGTCGACGAGCCCGACCCCCGGGAGGACCGGCATGTCGAGAAGGAGCCAGGAGAACCCGGCCAGGAGCAGGGCCGTGGCCACCTTGCCGATGTAGAGGACGTCGACGGGCCTGCGGCGGTAGCGCTGGAGCACGGCCATGCCGATGGCGAGGACGACGTCGCGGCCGATGAGCACGACGGGGACCCACACGGGGAGGTCCCCCACGATGCAGAGGCCCAGAACGCCGGTGAACAGGAGGAAGCGGTCCACCGCCGGGTCGAGGAGCTTTCCGAACCACGATACCGTCTGGGTGCGCCGGGCGATCTGGCCGTCGACGAAGTCCGTGAGGGCCGCCACGGCGTAGATGACGAGGCAGAGGATGCGGTCGGCCCCCGTGACGAACAGCCAGAGGAACACGAGGGTGAGCGCGATGCGGCACACCGTGACGGCGTTCGCCACGGTGAGGACGCGGTTGCTGGGGTTGTTCGACGTGCCGAGCGGCGCGGACGGGTCGGCTGCGTGGATCTTGTCTTCCAAATACCTGAGCTTCACTGGACCTCCTTGGGGACAAGGAACCAGTCTAGCCCAGCGGGGCGCCGCCCCGCGGCACCCATGGCCCCCTCGGCCCCATTCATACGGGATTGTAAGGCTCCTGATACGTACCCTTATGAGCACACGGATGAGATCCAGCGGACGAAGGCGGTACGGGAGCTCCCGGAGCCCTTGAGGGTGCGCTCGCACTCGACGGCGCCGCGGAGCGCGCGGGAGAGCTCGGCGTCGGTGAAGCCGCGGGCCCACCGGGGATGGTTCTTGTAGCGCCACTTCTGCTGGGGCGGGAAGCCGAAGGCCCGGGCAACGGCCTCGGACGTCCCCCGCCCCTGGGCGATGAGGCTCCGGCAGCACACGAGCTCGCGGAGCCGGTCCACGGTGAACATGTGGAGGAGGATCTCGGGGTCGCCGCGGAACAGGCCGTAGAGCTCGAGGGCCCGCGGGAGGTCCCGCCCCGCCACTGCGTCGGCGAACGCCCAGGGCTTGGGCTCGACGATGCGCGCCACGGAGTCCCGCACCTCGGCGAGCCCCACCGAGGCACCGGCGCCGTAGCGGGACGACAGCTGGAAGGCCACCTGGCGCAGCATGGGCGTCGGGTCCCCCTTGGCAGGCGCCACGCGGTCCACGACCTCGGCGGCGGCGGCCTGGTCGACCGTCAGCCCGTATGTGCCGCAGAAGCGCGAGAAGAGCCCCGGGAGCTCCCAGGGCTTGGGAAGAGAGCACCCGATGACGGTGACCGGCCCCTTTTTGCCAGGCTTCGGGTCCTGTGCCGCCACCGCCTTGTAGAGCCGCGTGTTGCGGGCGAGCCGCTCGGCGGTGAGGAGGAGGACGGTGCTGGGGTTGGGGTCCCCGAGGTACGAGACGATGGCCTCGGAGACGTCCTTGGGGAGGTGGTCGGCCCCGTGGATGATGACGAAGCGCTGGCCGTCCCCGAAGGGGAGTTGGTCGAGCGACTGCAGCACCCCGTCGCGCGTGAGCTTGGAGGGGTCCCGGCACTCGTCGAGGTTGAACTCGCCGAAGGCGGGGTCGAGGTGGCGCTTGAGGCGCGCCACCGTCTCCTCGCGCATCACCAGGTTGTCTCCCACCGCCGCGTAGGCGGGCAACAGATGCTGGGCCACCGGCCCTCCTCTCTCCTTCCAGCCTACCACGGCGCGGGGGTCAGGCCGCCAGTGCCGCGGGGCGCCCCACCGAGACCCGCAGCCCCGCCGAGGTGTCGGCTGAGACGCGCACCGGGCCGTGCTCGGCGGTGCACAGGAAGCGCGACCCGCTCCTCTCCACGAGCGACACGCACACGGGGTCTGGATGGCCGTAGCTGTTGCCCGCCCCCGCCGAAGCAACGCAGAGGGCAGGCCGGAGCGCCGCGAGGCACACCCCGTCGAGCGACGCCTCGGAGCCATGGTGGCCGAGCTTGAGGACGTCCACGGGGCCCGCCGCCGCGGCAAAGCGTGTGAGCTCGCCCTTCTCGGCGTCGCCGGTGAGGAGGGCGCGGAGGCCCCGGGTGTGGCTGGCGAGGAGACAGAGCGAGTGGGCGTTCTCGGTCCCGTCCACCGGCCCCTCCGGCCAGAGCGCCTCGAGCCGCCAGCCGCCCACCTGGAACGAGTCGCCGGCGGAGACGGCTAGGACGGGGGTGCCGAGCGCGCCGGCGGCGGAGGCGACGTCGTCGCAGAGGGAGGCCTCGACGCCCCCTGCGACGACCAGGCGCCCCACCGCCACGGAGCCGTCGAGCTCCCCGAGGCCGCCGTAGTGGTCGTCGTGCTGGTGGGTGAGCACGACGGCGTCCAGCGACGCGACGCCGCGGGAGCGAAGCGACGCCGCGAGGCCGCCTCCGGGCGGCCCGCAGTCGACGAGGACGGCCCGAGGCCCGTCGCGCAGGAGCAGGGCGTCCCCCTGGCCGACGTCCAACACCTCCAGGGACGGCGACTCGAGCCAGGGGAGCGCCCCGAGGACGAGGGCGACGGCCAGGACGATGACGGCACCGCGGCGGAGAGACGCCGTCCGCGGCCTCGGCCAGAAGGCGAGGAGCGCGGCACCCGCCGGGACAGCGCCCACGGCGCCCACGGCGCCCGGGACCTCGACCGGCAGAACCGCCCACGGGAACGCGGCCGCCGCCCGGCAGACGCCGAGGAGGACCGACACCGCACCCGTGGCGGCGAGGTCGGCCACGGCACCGGCCATCGGGACGGCCACGAGGGCCACGGCGGCGAGGGACGACGCGAGCAGCACCGGGAACAGCGGCGCCACGGCCATGGAGCACAACGGGCCCGCGAGGCTCAGGGTCCCGAAGGCGGACGCGGCCATGGGGGCGGAGGCGACGAAGCACAGGAGCCCCGCCGCGAGGTCCGACACGCAGCGCGAGCGCGCTGACGACAGGATCCCCGCAAGGGCCCCACGGCGCCTGCGAGCACGAGGAGCCGGGACGAGCCTGTCCACGGCGGCACGGGCCCATGGGCCGAAGAGCGCGAGGCAGGCGACGCAGGTGCATGAGAGGGAGAACCCCAGGTCCGAGACCGCCGTCGGGTCGAGGCAGCAGAGGAGCCATCCGAAGCACCCCAGGGCCGCGAGCGGGCTCGCCCTCCGACCCGCCGCCTGGGAGGCGGACGAGGCGAGGGCCATGGCCCACGCTCGGAGGGCCGACGCCGGGGTGGCGCACAGGAGCACGAAGCAGCCGGTGAGGAGCCCGGAGACCGCGACCCGCGCCCAAAGGGGCCTGGCCCGCGACGCGGCACCGCCGAACAGCGCCGCCACCACGGACAGGTGGGCGCCCGAGACCGCCACGAGATGCGAGACGCCGGCCGCCGACACCGTCTCGGCGACGCCGGTGGACCGGAGTGAGCGGCGCCAACCGAGTGCGAGCGCCGCGGCGACGGCATGGGCCTCCGAGGCGTCGGGGTGGAACCCCTCGGCCAAGGACTCCCTCGCACGGGCGAAAGCCCCAAGCAGACCCGGGGCCGGGGCGCGCCCACGGACGGTCGCGAGCCGTACGGTGCCGAGCACCCCTCGGCAGCGCATGTCCGCCGCGGAACCCTCGCCAGGTGCCGAGAACGTCCCGACCCCCTCCACGGTCTCGCGCAGTCCGAGCGGCACGTCGGTCTGGAGGCGCACGGTCCCGACGACGCTGCCGTCCAGGGACGCCTCGGCCTCCGAGCCCCACCCATAGACGCCCTCCACGGCGTCGGAGACCGTGGTGAGGGAGAGCCTCGAGACAGGGGCTCCCTCGAGGACGGCGCGACCGCGCTCCTGGGCGGCGAGCTCGAGCGACCCGGAGGCGAGCGCGAGCCCGACGGCGACCGTGGCGACGGCGGCGCGCCCGAGGAGCGCGGGGCGGCACCGGCGCACGGCCGCGAGCGCCGCGGCGCAGGCGGTGGCTGCGAGGACCGCCTGGACCGGGCCCGGAACCCACCCGGTCCAGAGCTGCAGGCGCACGCACCCGGCCGCCGCGAGGAAGACGGTGAACGCCCAGGGCACCTGGGGGCGCTCGGGCCATTCACACACGGAGCCGCTCCCGCATCTTCGCGAACTTCTTCTCCCCGATGCCCGAGACGCGCATGATGTCCTCCACGGAGGTGAACGGGCCGTTGGCCTCGCGGTCCTCGAGGATGGC
>CBCSOI010000112.1:0-5243 GCA_965141595.1 uncultured Atopobiaceae bacterium
GGTTCTGTCAAAACCGGGGTGGGGCCGGCGCAGCCAGAACCGCGGCTAGAACGCGAGGCACCACGCGAGCGACGCGGCGGCGCACAGGGCGCACCAGATGAGCCTGGCCCTGCTCCCGCACAGGTAGGCGAGCACGGCCGCCAGCACGAAGAAGAACAGCGACCCGACCCGGCTGGCGAGGTCCGAGGAGCCGCGCGGAAGCACGTCGACGGCCTCGAGCGCCGTCCACACCACGCTCAGCCCGATGCCTATGAACCAGCAGGTGTCGGTCAGCCTCTCCGCGAACGACATGTCGATGTATCTGTTCTTCAACAGGACCCTCTCTGATAAGATGCCGACAAGGGCGACGGTTCAGGGATTCTATATGAAGTCTATCTTGTATGCGGAGGACGACGAGGCGACGCGCGCGGTCGTAACGTCCTTTTTGACGGCGGACGGTTACACCGTCGAGGCCTTCCCCACCGCCGACGAGCTGCTCGAGGCCTTTGGGCGCCGCGAGCCGGACCTCGTGCTTCTCGACATCGTGCTGAGCGGGACGGACGGTCTCGAGGCTCTCGCCCGCATCAGGGCGGTCTCGACGGTGCCCGTCATGCTGCTCACGGCCAGGGGCGACGACATCGACGTGTGCTCCGGCCTTGCGCTGGGCGGGGACGACTACCTGGCGAAGCCCTTCAGCCCGCTGGTGCTCGTGAACCGAGTGAGGGCGCTCATGCGCCGTGTGGACTACGACGCCGCGAGCCGGGGGCCTGCTCCCGCCCAGGACGACCTTGTCTGCGGCAACACCAAGCTGGACCGGAGGCGCCACACCGTCTATGTGGGTGAACGGCCACTCCCGACGACGCCCACCGAGCTCCGACTCATCACTTTCTTTATGGAACACACCGACGAGGCACTCTCGCGCCAGGAGCTTCTCGAGGCTGTGTGGCAGCTCCCCGCCGGCGTCGAGAGCCGGACGCTGGACGAGACCTGCCGCCGCATGCGCGTCAAGTTAGCGAAAGCCGGGGCGGACGTCTGCATCCAGACCGTCCGCGGCTTCGGCTACCGGCTGACGGGGCTCGGGTGAGATGGGGGCCGTAAGGAGGGACGCGGTCGAGCGGTTGCTCCACCAGCTCGTCATCACGATTGCAGGAGAGCTCCTCGCCGTGGCGGCGGCGTTCCTCATCGGGTTCCTCGTCATCTGCGCTACGGGGGCACAGGCCCTCTCATCACCGGAAAGCGGCTGGTGGCAGGTCCGGGAGCTGTCGACCGCCGACCTGAGGGCCGAGGGCGGCACATGGGAGAGCGCGCTCGGCCTCCACCTGCAGGACGAGGGGTTCGCAGCCGACCCTCGCCCGCAGCTGCTCCACACAGGCGGCGAGCTGCTCATCTACCGGACATCGCCTGCCGGGGGGGCCCGCTGCGTCCTCGCCACGGGGCCCTGCGCCATCTTGACGCTCGTCTGCACCGGGGCCCTCCTCACCGTGGTCGTCGTGTCACTGACCCGGTGCCGACGGGAGATCGACGCGGTAGACGCGCTCGAGGCCCGGGGGATGAGGGCGGAGGAGTACTTTGGCAACGCCGCCCACGAGCTCAAGGCCCCGCTCATGGCCATCGGCGGGTGGAGCGAGGCGGCACGAAGCGGACTTGTAGCGTCCGACGAGGCCTATGTATCAATTAATAAAGAGACTGACCGGATGGCCGCGCTCGTCGACCAGATCATGGGGTTCGCCCGGGCCGATGCCGGAAAACTCGAGGCGCACCTCCGTCGCGCCGACCTTCGGGAGCTCCTCTACGACGCCGAGCGGAGCCTGACCCCCGCGGCAGCCGACAGGGGCGTGGAGCTGCGCCTCTGCGCGCCGAGGCCCGTTATATGCAGCTTCGACCTCGACCTCACCCACGCCGTCGTGCTCAACGCGGCGACAAACGCCCTCCGTCACAGCGCGGGCACCGTGCGGATGGGCTGCTCGGCCGCCGGCGGGAAGGCCCGCCTCTGGGCCGTGAACGACGGAACGCCCATCTCCGAGGAGAACCTCGCCGTCGTGTTCGAGCGCTTCGGCAGGGGGGAAGGCGGCAGCACCGGCATCGGGATGGCGCTGGCGCTCCGATACGCGACGGCCCAGGGCTTCTCCCTCACCGTGCGGCCCGTCCACAAAGGGACGCTCGCCCTGCTCGAGATCCCACTCTGACGGGCTGTCTCGCTGGCCGGGCCTTTTCGCTGCCACACGGCTGGCCCGCCGCCCGGAACCGGTCCTGGGCGGGTTTTTCCGCGTCCGGAACCGGTCTTGGGCGGGGTCGGTTCCCCTCTCGATGGAAAACGCCCGCCCGGAACCGGTCCCGGGCGGGCGCGAACATCAACCGATCAATAGGCGAAGTGACAGATGGGCCAGGCACCACTGTCACGCCGTGCCCTGCCGCGTGCGGACCTACTCGCCGTAGGTGTAGAAGCCCTTGCCGGCCGCAACGCCCGTCTCGCCGGCGTCGATCTTCTCCTTGAGCATGCGGGAGATGCCCTTGAAGTTGTACGGCGCCATGAAACCCGGGACCTTGGTGTACGGCTGCACGATGTTGTAGGCGGTCACAAGGCCCACCACGTCCAGGATCTGGAACGGGCCGTTGGGCGCGCCGGTGCCGCGGACCCACGCGGTGTCGATGGACTCCGGCTCGGAGATGCCGTTGACGTAGAGGTCCATGGCCGAGAAAAGGAACGGGATGAGCATGGAGTTGAGCAGGTAGCCGGCCTTCTCCTTGCGCACCGGCAGGGGCTGCATGCGGATCTGGCCGGCGAACGCCATGACGGCGTCGAAGGAGGCCTGCGATGTCTTGGGCTGGGCCATGACCTCGGCGATGTTGTTGCGCCAGATGTGGTTGGCGAAGTGCATGGCCAGGTAGCGGTCGGGGCGGCCGGTGTAGCGGGTGAACTTGGAGGGCAGCAGGCTCGAGGAGTTGGTGACAACCACGGTCCTCTCGGGCATGAGCGGGGCCAGGCGCTTGTAGAAGTCGATCTTGGCCTCCTCCTGCTCGGCCATGGACTCCACGACCACGTCGGCGTCGGCCACGGCGGCGGAAAGGTCCAACTCCAGGCGCAGGTTCTCGGCGGCCGCGTCCACCGCGCCGTGGCAGCGGGCCGGGTCGAAGTCGTCGGGGTCCGCGATGCCCATGGCCCAGACGCCGGGTGCCATGGGCTCGCCGTCGGCGCGGCTCTTGGCCAGGGCCGCCTCCATGGCGTCGATCTGCGCGTGGTAGTCTTTCACCAGCTGGTCGAGCTTGGGCTGCGTGCGGCCGATGCTCCCCTCGCTGCGCAGCCAGATGCAGGTATCCAGCCCGCAGTAGGCGCTCTGGAACGCGATCTGGGAACCGAGCACGCCGCCTCCGGCGACGACGACCTTCTCAAACGCCATGGTGTGTCCCTCCGTCTTGGGCTTGTCGATACGACCACTGTTACAGACATTCCCAAAACAGGTTGGTTCCAACTGCGCTGAAACGCAGGGAGCCGCCCCGAGGGGGCCGGGCACCCCGCCACATCATTTAATGTAGTGACAGAAGTGCCCGACCGTTGGGACAGAAGTGTCCGGGTGATGGGACAGGGGGCTAGATGAGGACGTCTTCCAGCGGGCGCTTGGGCACGTGGTGCACGCCGTCGGCGTCGCGCCAGTAGCGGATGCCGTCGGGGGCCTCTCCCAAAGGCTCGATCACGCAGGTCTCCCGCGGGGCGCCCAGGGCTATCACGAGGAGCGGCTCGTCGACGGCGGGGTCGACGCCCAGCACCTCGGGCAGCCGGTCGGAGAAGTTGCGCACGATGCAGCCGCCGAAACCCGCCTCCACCGCGCCCAGCAGGACCGTCTGGGCCGCGATTCCGGCGTCGACCCACGTGAGCGGCGCCACCTTGCCGGCGCAGCACACCACGATGTAGCCGGTGGGGCGCTCCCCCACCTCGGGGCCGTCCCAGTCGGCAAGGTAGCCGGCCCAACCCAGGCAGCCGAAGACCTCGTCGCGCACGGTGGCGTCGGCCACCACGCGGTAGCGCAGCGGCTGCAGGTTGGCGGCGGAGGCCGTCTGCCGGGCCAGGTCCACGAGGCAGACCATGAGGTCCCAGCCGATGGGGTCCCCCTCGTCGAAGCGCCGGTAGCTGCGGTTGCGCCTCACCGTGGCGGCGAGGTCGTCGAGCCCGTAGTCGAGCTCCACACGCGAGATGACCTTCTCCCTGTCCATGGGACCCCCTCCCCCGGCGCCTAGCGCCGGCTGTTCTCGTCCTCGATGACGGTGTAGGCGCGGTCGCCCCCGCAGATGCCCAGCACATCGTCGATGAGGCCCAGGTGCACGCAGGCGCGGTAGATGCCGGCGTCGTCCACCGAGGTGGTGATGACGTCGGCCACGGCCTTGGCCCTGTGGTCGGCGTTGCCCATGGCCACGCCGCAGCCCACGGCGCAGAGCATGGAGACGTCGTTGCCGCCGTCGCCGAACGCGTAGGCGCCGGAGCGGTCGATGCCGTGGTGCTCGAGCACCGCAAGCACGCCCTGGTCCTTGCCGCCGTCGGCCGGGATGATGTCGGCGAAGTCCTCGGTCCAGCGCACGAGCTTGACGTTCTTGGTGATGTCGAGGATGCGGTGCTCGTCCTCGGGGGCGATGAACGCGTTCATCTGGAACACCGGGCGCTTGTAGGCCTCCTCGGGCGAGTCCTCGTCGAAGTACACGTTGGCGTTCTCCTCGGCGCGGCGCACGAGCTCGCCGTGGCGCGGGGTGAAGGCGCGGTCGGCCGTCATGTAGACGATGTCGTAGGAGCCGTCCATGGACTGCTCGGTGATGGCGCGCACGTCGTCAGGGTCGAGCGCCGTCATGCGGAAGATGCCGCGGTCGTCCAGGCAGACCTGTCCGGAGTTGCAGAGGAACCCGTCGAAGCCCGGGAAGTCGCCCTCGCCCTCACGCAGGGCGCGCGGGAGCTGGAACAGGGCGCGTCCCGACGCCACGTAGATCAGTACGTCGTTCCTCCTCAGCTCGCGCAGGGCCACACGGGTGGTCTCGGGCATGGAGTGGGTTCGGAACGACAGCAGCGTGCCGTCCACATCGAAAAAGGCGATTCTATCTGCCACGGTTGCTCCTCGGTAGGTCGTTTCTCTCTGGGACCCCTCTACCCGCTCAGGGGCGTCGGGTGTTTCGGGACGGGCGGGCACGTCACGCGCCGAAGCCGGCCTCGCCGATGGCGGCGGCAGCGGCGGCGAGCTCTGCGGCAGGGCGCACGAGGGCGACGCGCACGTAGCCCTCGCCCT
>CBCSOI010000113.1:0-5238 GCA_965141595.1 uncultured Atopobiaceae bacterium
AGATGCTCTGCACGAAAGCGCTGACACGTCCCGAAGGTAACGCAACCGGTTGCCTAAGATCCACAACCCGTCCCCATACATGAACAGGCCCAGGGGCGTCCCTGGGCCTGTCCGGGGTCGATCTGTGGGGACGGGCCTCCGCCGAGCCCCCCCCCTCGCGCGGGTCAGAGACGCACGTCGGGGTCGAGGGTCCCGGCGCTCTCGCGCATCTCGGCGGCAAGGGAGCGCCACGCGTCCAGGGCCTCCGCCGTGAAGGCCCCTCGGGAGGCGGCCTCCACCACGGCGCACCCGGGCTCGGAGCCGTGGGTGCAGTCCCTGAACCTGCAGCTGCCGGCCTCGGCCGCCACCTCGGGGAACACCTTGGCGAGGCCCCGCTCGTGACCCACGAGGGGCAGGCTCCTGAGGCCGGGGCAGTCGATGATGACGCCCGCGCCCGGCAGTTTGACCATGCGACGCGTGACCGTGGTGTGCCTGCCGGCGCCGTCGCGCTCCCTCACGGCGCCGGTCTCGAGGGCCTCGTGACCGAGCAGCGCGTTGAGCAGGGTGGACTTCCCAACCCCGGACTCACCGAGCACCATGCCCGTGCGCCCCTCGGGCACGAGGGCGCGGACCGCGCCCACACCCCAGGAGCCGCCGGCCCCCTCCACCGCGGCGCGGAGCGCCCCGAGCGCGGCGTCCTGCTCGGGCTCCCCGCCGTCCTCGAGGAGGCTCGCGCACACCACCACGGGGGTGTCGGGGCCGAGCATGGCCCTCAGCGACCGGACGTCCGCCGCGAGGGACTCGGGCGACGACGCGCAGTCCGCCTTGGTGAGCACCACGGCCCAGGCGGCGCCGCAGTCGGCCGTCACCGTGGCGGCGCGGGCGGCGCGGTCGAGGGAGATGCCGCGGCGCCCCTCGGCCTGGGCGCAGAGCACCACGTCCACGTTGGCGGCCAGGACCTGGCGCTCGCCCCGGGAGCCGCCGCGCCACCGCGCGACCTCGCTCTTCCGGGGCAGGACCTCCTCGATCACGGCCATGTCGTGACCCTCCGGGCGGCGCAGCGCCACCCAGTCGCCCACGGCGGGCTTGAGGGCGTCGGCCTCCTTGGCGATCCGCACGGCATGCTCGGCGCGCACGGGCCCGGACGCCGTGAGGACGGCGGGGAAGCCACGGTCGAGCCGGCAGACGCAGCCCTCCTCCAGACCGTCGGGGTCCTCCGAGACCTCCCGCCACGCGGCGAAGGCCTCGTCCTGCAGGGGTGTGGGCGCGACGTCGCCCCATTCCGGGACGTCCGCCAGCGTGGAGACGTCCGGCAGGACGGCCTCCTGCCCGTTGCCGCGGCGGCCGCCCTGGGCCTGCCGCCTCTTGCTCCGCTTCGCCATGGTCCTCCCCGCGATCGCCGGTCAGAACCAAGGATATATGCCCGCGCCCGGCATGGGACACCCCGAGCGCCCGACCAAAGTGACAAAGGTACAACCCCTGAAGAGTGCCCCAGGCGGTAAAGCCGAGGGGCCACAGCCGGTCCGGGGTTTTGCATCGTAAGGTCGTGTCTGAGAACGGGCCCGCGCATCGCCAGATGCACGGGCCCGTTCGAGTCACGACCGATGATGCAAACCCCGGACACGAGGGGCGAAGGCCCCTAGGCGGCGTTGTCGTGGATGCGCCAGCAGAGCTTGTAGAGCTCCATGATCGGGATGATCAGGAACGCCAGGCCCATGGCCATGAGGTAGTTGGGGGCATCGAGCTCGGCGAAGCCGAAGACCTGCGCCACCGGCGGCACCTCGATGACCACGAAGGTCAGCACGAGGGACAGGGCGAAGGAGCCCCAGAGCCACCAGTTGTGGTTGCCCAGCCTGAAGATGGACTGGCGGCGCGAGCGCATGTTGAACGAGTGGAACATCTCCACCATGGACAGGGTGAGGAACGCCATGGTCATGCCCTCGACGCCGGCCTCGGGATGGGCGGCGATGTAGGCGAGGTCGATGGTGCCGAACTCGTGGGACACGCCGATGAAGTAGCTGATGAGCGTGAAGGCCGAGATCACGACGCCCTGGAAGACCACGTCGACGCCCATGCCGCCGGCGAAGATGCCGTCGGAGGCCTCGCGGGGCTTGCGGCCCATGATGCCCGGCTCGGTCTTCTCCATGCCCAGGGCGAGGGCGGGGAAGCAGTCGGTGATGAGGTTGATCCAGAGCAGGTGCACGGGCTCCAGGATGACGAAGCCGATCATGGTGGCCACGAACACGGCTATGACCTCGGCGATGTTGCTGGAAAGGAGGAACTGGATCGCCTTGCGGATGTTGTCGTAGATGTGGCGGCCCTCCTCCACGGCCGTCACGATGGTGGCGAAGTTGTCGTCGGCGAGGACCATGTCGGCGACGTTCTTGGTGACGTCGGTGCCGGTGATGCCCATGCCGACGCCGATGTCGGCGCGCTTGATGGACGGGGCGTCGTTGACGCCGTCGCCGGTCATGGCCACGATCTTGCCCTGCTTCTTCCAGGCCTCGACGATACGGACCTTGTGCTCGGGCTGCACGCGGGCGTACACGCCGTAGTCGCCGATGCGCTCGGCGAGCTCGTCGTCGGAGAGCCTGTCCAGCTCGGCACCGGTTATGGCCTGGGAGCGGTCGGTCACGATGCCGAGCTCCTTGGCGATGGCCACGGCGGTGTCGATGTGGTCGCCGGTAATCATGACCACGCGGATGCCGGCGCCGTGGGCCTCGGCGATGGAGGGACCGACCTCGGGGCGCACCGGGTCGATCATGCCGCAGAGGCCGATGAAGGTGAGGTCCTGCTCGAGGTAGTCGGCGTCCTCGGACTCCGGCGCCTCGGGCCAGGTGCGCCTGGCCGCGGCAAGCACGCGCAGGGCGTCGTCGGCCATGGCCTTGTTCTCCTGCAAGATGGCGTCGCGCACGTCGTCGGTGAGGTCGGCCACGCCGTCGGCGGTGACGACCGTGGTGCAGCGCTTGAGCACCTCGTCGGGGGCGCCCTTGGTGTACTGGGTGACGTCGCCCTCTGCGGTGCGCACCACCACGGACATCATCTTGCGGCCGGAGTCGAACGGGGCCTCGCCCACGCGCACGTACTCGGCGTCGAGGTCGGTCTTGGGGTGGCCGTGCTTGGCGGCGTCGGCCACGAGGGCGGCCTCGGTGGGCTCGCCCTTGGCGGACTCCTCGGCGAGCACCCACTGGGCGTCGTTGCAGAGCGCCATGGCGCGCACGAGCTCGTCCTCGTCGGCGCCGGAGTGACGCACGACGGTCATCTTGTTCTGGGTGAGGGTACCGGTCTTGTCGGAGCAGATCACCTGGGTGCAGCCCAGGGTCTCCACGGCGGTGAGCTTGCGGATGATGGCCGACTCGCGGCTCATCTTGGTGACGCCGATGGACAGCACGATGGTGACCACGGCCACGAGGCCCTCGGGGATGGCCGCCACGGCGAGCGAGACGGCGACCATGAAGGTGTCGATGACGAGGCGCGGGTCGGCCATGAACTCGGCGCCGTGCTTGATGAAGTCGACGATGAAGATGAAGATGCAGATCCCGATGACGCCGACCGTGAGGATGCGGGAGAGCTCGGCGAGCTTCCGCTGGAGCGGGGTCTGCTCGTCCACCGCCTCGTTGATGGAGTCGGCGATCTTGCCCATCTCGGTGTCCATGCCGGTGGCCGCCACGACGGCGCGGCCGCGGCCGTAGACCACGGTGGAGCCCATGTAGACCATGTTGCGGCGGTCGCCCAGGGGCACGTCGTCGCCCTCGGCGAGCAGGGCGTCGACCATCTTGTCCACCGGCAGCGACTCGCCGGTGAGCGCGGACTCCTCCACCTTGAGGCTGGCGCTCTCCACCACGCGGCAGTCGGCCGGCACGGCGTCGCCCGCCTCGAGGACCACCACGTCGCCGGGGACGAGCTCCTCGGAGCGCACGTCCACGATCTTTCCGTCGCGCACCACCTTGGAGGTGCTGGCGGCCATCTGCTGGAGGGCCTCCAGGGCCTCCTCGGCCTTGGACTCCTGGACAACGCCGAGGACGGCGTTGACCACCACGACGAACAGGATGATGACGACGTCCGCGATGTCGGACTCGCCCTGCGCCGCGCCGGCGACGGCGCTGATGACCGCGGCCGCGAGCAGCAGGATGATCATGGGGTCGGCGAGCTGGGCCAGGAAGCGCTTCCACAGCGGGTCCTTCTTGGCCTCGTCGAGCTTGTTGGGCCCGTACTGGCCGAGGCGCTTGGCCACCTCGGCGTCAGTGAGACCGGTCTCCACGTCGGTGGAGAGGCCCTGGGCCACCTCGTCGGCGGTTTGCAGGTACGGCTTCAAATCTCTTCCCTCCTGGTTTTTCGGCCGCGGCCAGATCGGTGCCCGATCATAATTCCCCAGGAGGGGCAAGGGCTCACCAAGGCTGCCATGGCGGCGGCATGGGCAATGGGGCGATTCTACCCAGCGGGGCGCAGCCGGTCGCCTTGGACGGCGAAAGCACAGGGACTCGCCAAACCGGCGGTCAGGTCCCACCCGACCCCCGGCCCCGGCCCCCGACCGACGCTTCCCCTCGCAATCAGAAAACATCCAGCTAGATGTCGCAGAAGCGTGGGCAACTTTTCTCATGTTGTGTGGGATTCGCATAAAAGGAAGGGACTGGCCGCGCATAGAATAGCCAGTTGGAATAATCGAGTGCAACCCCGCGAGGGCAAGGCTTAGGAGAGAGAGAAAGGCATCCCATGAAGATCCTGTTCTACGACACCTTCGACTACGACAAGTCGTCTTTTGAGAGCGCCCTCAAGGACTACCCCGACATCACCATCGACTTCCTCGAGGCCGACCTCAACCCGATGACCGCCACCCTCGCCAATGGCTACGACGCCGTCTGCGGCTTCGTGAACTCCGACATCAAGGCCATGACCCTCGAGATCCTCGCGGGCTTCGACATCAAGCTCGTCCTCATGCGCTGCGCCGGCTTCGACGCCGTCAACCTCGACGTCGCCCGCGACCTCGGCATGAGCGTCCTGCGTGTCCCGGGCTACAGCCCCGAGGCCATCGCCGAGTTCGCCCTCGGCTTGGCCCTCGCCGCCGACCGCCACATCGTGCGCGGCTACAACCGCGTCCGCGAGAACGACTACTCCCTCTCCGGCCTCCTCGGCACCACCTTCCACGGCAAGACCGCGGGCATCGTGGGCACCGGCAAGATCGGCGCCGCCATGTGCAAGATCGTCTCCGGCCTCGGCATGAGGGTCCTGGGCTACGACCCCTATCCCAACCCCTCCCTC
>CBCSOI010000114.1:0-5237 GCA_965141595.1 uncultured Atopobiaceae bacterium
CGTCTCAAGGAGGAGATCGCCTACCTCGAGAGCCTGCTGGCCGACCGCACCAAGCTGCTGGGCGTCATCAAGGACGAGATGGGCGAGATCAAGGCCAAGTACGGCCGTCCGCGCCGCACCACCATCTCCAACGCCCCCATCACGCTGGACGTCGAGGACCTCATCGCCGACGAGGACATGGTCATCACCATCACCCACGCCGGCTACATCAAGCGCACCCCCGTGGCCGACTACCGCTCCCAGAAGCGCGGCGGCAAGGGCGTCCAGGGCGTCACGCTCAAGGACAACGACTTCGTGGAGGAGCTGTTCGTGGCCAGCACCCACGACTACATCCTCTTCTTCACCAACCTCGGCAAGGTGTACCGCCTCAAGGTCCACGAGCTGCCGGTGGGCGGCCGTCAGGCCAAAGGCAACGCGCTGGTGAACCTGCTCGACCTCGCCGACGGCGAGCATGCCACCTCGGTCTTCACCACGAGCGGCTTCCCGGCCGACGAGTACCTCATGTTCGCCACCGCCAAGGGCAACGTGAAGAAGACGGCGCTCTCCGCCTACGACCGCACGCGTCGCGACGGCATGATTGCCATCAGGCTCCGCGCCGGCGACCAGCTGGTTACCGTGCGCCGCGTGAAGCCCGGCGAGAAGATCATCCTCACCTCGTCCGACGGCAAGACCATCGTGTTCGACGAGGGCGACGTGCGCCCCATGGGCCGCGACACCGCCGGCGTCAAGGGCATCACCCTCAAGGGCGACGCCCGCATGCTGGGCATGGAGGTCTCCAACGGCAAGGGCGACCTCTTCGTGATCACCGAGAAGGGCTACGGCAAGCGCACACCTGTCTCTGAGTACACCGAGCACAACCGTGGTGGCCAGGGCGTCTACACCATCCAGATGACCGCCAAGAAGGGTGATCTCGCCGCCGTGAAGGTGGTCGGCCCGCAGCACGAGCTCATGATCATGAGCACCGACGGCACGGTCATCCGCGTGAAGACGGCCGAGATCAGCCGTCTGGGCCGCTCCACCCAGGGCGTCAAGGTCATGAACGTGGCAGACGGCGACCGCGTCACGAGCGTGGCCCGCATGGTGGCGAGCAAGCCCAAGGCCAAGGACGCCCCCAGGGTCGACGAGGGGCAGAGCACCCTCGCCCTCGGCGTGGGGACCGACGACGCCGACGACGAGCCGCTCGACGTGGGCGGCGAGGAGAGCTACGACGAGTCGCTGCTCGACGACTAGCCCGGGTCGTCCCGGGGACGAGGCCTGCAGGAGAGGCCCGGCCGCCACGGTGCGGCCGGGCCTCTCTCTATGGGCCCCACGTTCCGGTTGGCGAATTGCGGGCCGTTGCCGGTGCCAAGGGGTGGGACTTCGGCTACGCTAACCATCCAAGGCGGTCCACAGTGCCGCCATGGTTTTTTCGTCCGGATGGGTACGTACGGAATACAGGAGCACAGGCGACTTTCAAGAAGAGCACACGAGACACAAAGGAGGCGAGCCATGACGATGATTAGGGTCGACATAGAGACAGTGGTCATCGGCGGCGGCCCTGTGGCCTCCTTGGTGGTGCTCAAGCCCCGGTCCAACAGCCGGGTGGAGCCCCTGCCCATCCGTATCGGCACCGTCGAGGCCACGGCCATCGGCATGGGCGTGGAGCACCCGGGGGCGGAGCGTCCCATGACCCACGACCTGCTCGGGCAGGCCATCACCGGCCTCGGGGCCACCATCACGTCGGTGGCCATCACCAAGGTGGAGGGCACCACGTTCTTCGCGGAGGTCAACCTCACCACCCAGTCCGGCTGCCACCTCTCCCTCGACGCCCGGCCCAGCGACGCCATCGCGCTGGCCGTGCGCACCAAGAGCCCCATCTTCGTGGCGGAGTCGGTCATGAACACGGCGAGCTACCCGGACTTCGACGCGGTCAAGCGCGAGCAGGACCGCCTAGACATCCAGGAGTTCGACAAGTTCATCTCCACGCTCTCGCCCGAGGACTTCACCACGGGTGCGGGCAGCAGCCGCCCGTAGGCCCGTCTGAGAAAAAATCGCCGTCGTGGGTTGACGGGATGGGTTCGAAGGCATAGCATCATTTCTTGCGTTGGGCCCATAGCTCAGTTGGTCAGAGCGTCCGGCTGATAACCGGGAGGTCACAAGTTCGAACCTTGTTGGGCCCACCACCTTTTTGATAATAATCGCCCCAGCGTGAGCCGAGTCGCCGCTGGGGCGATTATTGATATATGGGGACGTAGCTCAGCTGGGAGAGCGCGGGCTTTGCAAGCCTGAGGTCGTGGGTTCGAGACCCATCGTCTCCACCAGCGATTCACCTGCCCGGGGTCCGCCCCGGGCTTTTTCGTTCGTCTGTCGGCGCCCGCCGGTTTGCCTGCGGGAAAAACGGGAAACAAAGAAAAAGGGCGGACGCCGGGGATTAGCGCCCAGGGGCGTCTTACGTCCCTGTGAACAGGGTGCGGGGGTCCTGTGTGGCCGGTGCCCTGTACTTACAATATGAACTTATAGTTTGTCGTCAGCCCTTGGAGTGTGTGGATGAACGAGAACAAACGCCGCCTGCGCGGCCTACTGCCCGTGCTCGGGGCCCTGTGCCTCGCCGTGCTGCTCGCCTTCCCCGTCCCGGCCAGCGCCGAGGTGGAGGGTGTGCAGGGCAAGACGTACCGCATCGCGACAGACACCACGTTCGCGCCGTTCGAGTACTCGGACAACGGCCAGCTCGTGGGCATCGACATGGACCTCATCCGGGCTATCGCCGAGGAGGAGGGCTTCTCGGTGGACATCCAGTCGCTGGGCTTCAACGCCGCGCTCCAGGGTGTGCAGTCCGGAAACTACGACATGGCCATCGCCGGTGCCTCCATCACCGACGAGCGCAAGCAGATGTACGACTTCTCCGATCCGTACTTCGACTCCGGCGTGCTCATGGCCGTGCCCGAGTCCAGCGACATCTCCGGGTACGAGGACCTCGCCGGCAAGACCGTCGCCGTGAAGACCGGCACCGAGGGCGAGACCTTCGCCAAGTCCATCGCGAGCCAGTACGGCTTCGACACCATCTCGGTGGACCAGACCTCCACCATGGTGCAGATGCTGCAGTCGGGCCAGGCGGACGCCATGTTCGACGACTACCCCGTCGTGGCCTATGGCATCGCCCAGGGCAACGGTATGAAGGCCGTCACCGAGAAGGAGGCGGGCAACTCCTACGGCGCCCTCGTGGCCAAGGGCAGGAACCCCGAGCTGCTCCAGGCCTTCAACGAGGGCCTCGCCAAGCTCAAGGCCAACGGCACCTACGACCAGATCATGGAGAGGTACCTGGGCGACAACGCCGTGAAGGCCGAGCAGCCCAGCTTCGTCGGCCTGCTCCAGCAGAGCGCCCCGGCGCTGCTCACCGGCGTCAAGAACACGCTGCTGGTGACCGTCGTGGCCTTTGCCGGCGCCCTCGTGCTCGGCATCTTCTTCGGTCTGCTCAAGGTCGCGCACAACCGCGTGGTGCGCGCCATCGCGTCGTTCTACGTGTGGCTCTTCCGCGGCACCCCGCTGCTCATCTGGGCCTTCTTCTTCTACTTCGCCGTCCCGCAGCTCTTCGGCATCAAGCTGTCGGTCTTCGCCGTGGGTGCCGTCGCCCTGGCCCTCAATTCCGGCGCCTACATCACCGAGATCGTGCGCGGCGCCATCCAGTCGGTCGACCCGGGTCAGACCGAGGCCGCCCGCTCCCTGGGGTGCTCCGCAGGCCTCACCATGCGCTCCGTGGTGCTGCCCCAGGCCGCCAAGATCGCCACGCCCTCCCTCATCAACCAGCTGATCATCATGGTCAAGGACTCCTCGATCCTCCTGGCCATCGGCTTCGGTGAGCTGCTCTACCAGGCCCAGCAGATCTATGCCGCCAACTTCCGCGTCAGCGAGGTGCTCTTCATCGTGGCCCTGTTCTACCTGGTCACGATCTCGCTGCTCACCATGCTCGCCAACTGGGCCACGAGGAGGTTCTCCGAATGAGCGACAGCACCGCCCGTAACGACGTCCAGGCCGACGACGTCATCATCAGCGTGCGCGACCTGCACAAGTCCTTCGGCAAGAACGAGGTCCTCAAGGGCATCGACCTCGACGTCAAGCGCGGCGAGGTCATCACCATCATCGGCCCGTCCGGCGGCGGCAAGTCCACGCTGCTGCGCTGCCTCAACCGCCTGGAGGAGCCCACGAGCGGCACGGTGAGCTTCGAGGGCATCGACCTCACCGACCCCTCCGTGGACATCGACGCCGTGCGCTGCCGTATCGGCATGGTGTTCCAGAACTTCAACCTGTTCCCGCACATGAGCGTGCTCGAGAACGTCACCTTCGCCCCCACGCACAACCTCGGAGTGACCAAGGGGGAGGCCGAGGAGACCGCCCGCAAGCTTTTGGACCTCGTAGGCCTTGCCGAGAAGGCCGACGCCATGCCGCGCTCCCTCTCCGGCGGCCAGAAGCAGCGCGTGGCCATCGCCCGCGCCCTGGCCATGAAGCCCGACGTGCTGCTGTTCGACGAGGCCACGAGCGCCCTGGACCCTGAGATGGTCAAGGACGTCCTCGACATCATGCGCCGTCTGGCCGACGAGGGCGACACCATGATCGTGGTCACGCACGAGATGGGCTTTGCCCGCGAGGTGAGCGACCGTGTGATCTTCACCGAGGGCGGCCTCATCGAGGCCCAGGGCACCCCGGACGAGATGTTCTCGACCGAGGCGTCGAGCGAGCGCCTGAAGGAGTTTCTGGGCAAGGTCCTCTGACGCAGAGGCCCGCGCCTTGTGCATCATCGGAAGCAATTCGAACGGGGGTCTGCATCGACAGATGCAGACCCCCGTTCTCAGATGCTTCCCTACGATGCACGAGGCGCGGGCCGTCAGCCGGCTCTGCCGCTTTTGGGCTTAGGTGCGCACCTCGGGGGTTGCGGCCTTGCGAGTGGCCGGGGCCGTGTGACAGGGGGGCTGGCCCACCTGCCGCTTTGCCTAGTGCTGATCTGATGATTGGCACCCATGCCGGAGGCCGCTGCGGCATGGGATTCGGGGCGGGCGGGGCCCGGGGTCGTTTCCCAACCCATGCCGGAAGACCCTTCGGCATGGGTTTTGCTCTCGATTGGCTCTCTAGGGTTCGTTCGACCCATGCCGAAGCCCTCTGCGGCATGGGTCGGCGCACGGGACACCGGAAGAGCCCGACCAGCGGGACAGGCCCCAGCTCCCGACGAGCCTCCCTCAACCGTACCAGCCGGCTCGAATCGTCTC
>CBCSOI010000115.1:0-5226 GCA_965141595.1 uncultured Atopobiaceae bacterium
CTCCTCCTGGGCGACGGGCAGGAAGGGAACGTCGTCGAACAGCAGACGCTCCAGCTCGTCGGGGGGCAGGTTGAGCAGCTCGTCACCGGGGCGATGCAGCATGACCTTCTTCAGGTTGCCGATCTCGCTCGGGACATGAAGCCCTTTGGACATTGTGCCTCCTTCTTTCGACGGCGCCCCACGGTCTTGCGGGGTGCCTGCCATTATGCGGACCTAGCTTTCGGAACGCGCGGCTTCGCGGGGTTCTCGGGCACCCGCTCACCCTCGGTTTCGCTACGGCCATTATGGTTCGCTGACGTTGAATAATGTTTCCGGCAGGCGGCCAACGGTTACATTTCAGCTGTAGGCGGCAGTATGCTCTGAATTTGACCTTGTTGATGAATTAGTTGTGTGCAACCCATGATTTACCTGTGATTATGCAGACTTCCTAAAAGTGGGGTTCATCCCTTGATTCAAAGAATCCCCCCATTGATACAACACACAATTAAATTGACATACTTGTCAATTCCAGGATTAAAGCGTCATATGCATATAGTCCCTGATTTTCCGCATATTATTGCGGGACAATGCATCTGGGCGGAAGCGCGTGCGGGGCCGCGGGGGCTCCCTGCGGCGACCCCCTCGTTTCATCTGCCCGAAAACCTCCCGGGATCCGCGCGGCCCCCGCGCATAATGGGGATGAGAGTAACCGTCGGGTGACCGATCCCAAGGAGCGCTGATGGGCAAGACCCATAAGAAGAAGAAGGCGGACAAGGCCCGCAAGAAGCGGGAGAAGGCCCTCCGCAAGGCCGCAGTCGATCCGGTCACGGGGACCTCCGGGCAGCGTGGGAACGCCGGGGGACGCGCCGTCGCCCTCAAGGCCTACGCCAAGAGCGCCAGCCGCAAGGGCCACGAGGAGTCGCGCCGGGCCCGCGCCAAAGAGGCGCAGCACCAGGTGCGCGACTACTCCTACACCCAGAACCGCGAGGTGAGCTGGCTGCGGTTCGACGACCGCGTGCTCACCGAGGCCCTCACCCCCGAGGTGCCGCTGTTCGAGCGGCTCAAGTTCTGCGCCATCTTCCAGAGCAACCTCGACGAGTGGTTCATGATCCGCGTGGGCGGCCTGTCCACCATGGAGCACCTCAAGAACCCGCCGCGCGACAACAAGAGCGACCTCACGCCGGCCCAGCAGCTCGACGCCCTCTTCTCCCTGCTCCCCGACCTCCTCGGGCGCCAGGAGGAGGCCTTTCACGCCATCGAGCGCCAGCTCGAGCGCTTCGGCCTCGAGCGTGTGGGCGTGGGCGACTTCGACGACCGCGACAACGTGGCCGTGGGCCGCCACTTCGACCGCGTGCTCATGCCGGTGCTCTCCCCGCTCGTCGTGGACCCGCGCCACCCCTTCCCCAACCTGCGCAACGGGCAGCTCTACGTCATGTGCGCCCTGGACGCCGGCGAGGAGGGCGAGCTCCTCGGCATGGTGGAGGTCCCGCCCAACGCCGGCCGCGTGGTGGCCCTCCCGTCGGGCCCCGACCGCTACCGCTACGCCCTGGTGGAGGACGTCATCGTCCAGGGCCTCGCGCACTCCGACGTCTTCGGCAGCATGGTGCCCACCAAGTGCGCCGTGGTCCGCGTGACCCGCAACGCCGACATCGACCCGGACGGCGAGGGCGTCGAGGAGGAGGAGGACTACCGCCAGCACATGAAGAAGATCCTGAAGCGGCGCCTGCGCCTCGACCCGGTGCGCGTGGAGTTCCAGGGCGACCTCGGCGAGGGGCTCGAGGAGCTCGTGCGCGAGGAGCTGGGCCTCTCCCGCGAGCGGGTGAGCCGCCTCGACATGCCGCTGGACCTCTCCTACGTGTACGGCCTCGAGTCCAGGCTGCCGGCCCGCCACCGCTCGGCGCTCCTGTTCGAGCCCTTCGAGCCCCAGCCCTCCCCCATGGTCGACGCCGCGCTGCCGGTTCGCGACCAGGTCATGGACCACGACGTCCTGCTCTACTTCCCCTACGAGTCCATGAACCCGTTCCTCGACCTCGTGCGCCAGGCCGCGGACGACGACGAGTGCATCTCCATCCGCATCACGCTCTACCGCGTGGCCACGCGCTCGCGTCTCTGCGAGAGCCTCATCGCCGCCGCAGAGAACGGCAAGGACGTCACGGTCCTCATGGAGCTCCGCGCGCGGTTCGACGAGAAGAACAACATAGAGTGGGCCGAGCGCCTCTCCCAGGCGGGCTGCACCGTCATCTACGGCTCCGAGGGCTACAAGTGCCACTCCAAGATCTGCCAGATCACCTACCACGGCACCGACGGCATCCGCCGGATCACGTGCCTCGGCACGGGCAACTTCAACGAGAAGACCGCCCGCCTCTACTCCGACTTCATGCTGCTCACGGCCGACAAGGGCATCGGCGAGGACGGCAACGCGTTCTTCCGCAACCTCACCCTGGGCAACCTCCACGGCTCCTACCGCTACCTGGGCGTTGCCCCGTCGGGCCTCAAGCCCCTCATCATGCGCGGCCTCGACCGCGAGATCGGGAGGGCCCGCTCCGGCCGGCGCGGCCGGGTGTTCATGAAGATGAACTCCTTCACGGACCGCGACGTCATCGACAAGGTCGCCGAGGCCGTGCAGGCCGGCGTGTCCGTGACCCTCGTGGTGCGCGGCATCTGCTGCATCCTCCCCGGCATCGAGGACCGCACCGAGGGCCTCGAGATCCGCCAGATCGTGGGCCGGCTCCTCGAGCACTCCCGCGTCTACGCCTTCGGCGAGGAGGCCGACACCCTCTACCTCTCGAGCGCCGACATGATGACGCGCAACACCGAGCGCCGCGTGGAGATCGCGTTCCCCGTGCTCGACGCCACCTGCCGCGACCTCGTGAAGGAGTACATGGACCTGCAGCTCTCCGACAACGTGAAGGCGAGGCGCCTCACGGCTTCGGGGACCTGGGACCCCATCCCCGTGGAGGCCGACGAGCCCTTGGTCAACAGCCAGGAGGTGCTCATCGCCCTCGCATACCACCACGCCACGGCCTACCGCGGCACCGGCGGGCGCACGGCGCCCCTCTCGCCCGAGCTCGCCTCGCTGCCGCCCGACGTCATCAGGCGGCTCATCGCCCTCTATGCGGGCTACCCCGCCGCCAAGGTCCCCGACGTCGAGCCCGACGTGGCGCCCGAGCCCGTGACCGAGGACCCCGTGGTGGAGGACGAGGCGCTCGCCCGCGCCGTCACCGACGGCGCCGTGGGCCTCGCCGACGCCGACGCCGCCGTGGAGGCGGACGCCGCACCGCCCTCGGGGCTGGCCCACGAGCCCGATTCCCCCGCCTCCGCCGGGGCCGCGGGCACCCAGGCAGCCGAGGCCCCCGCCACGCCGGAGGAAGCGCCGGAGGAGGCCACCGTGGAGGGGCCCGACGACGGGGACGCCCCCACCACCATCGTGCGCCGGCCGCCGGGACGCGTGGCCACGGCCCTCTCCCTCATCGGGCTGGGCCTCCGCACACTGGTGATGGGACCCGAGGCCGCCCAGGCCGCCCAGGCCAAGGCCGACCGGAGGAACGAGCGTGAGCAGAGGCGGCGCGAGCGGCGCCGCAAGGAGGGTCGGTAGATGCGCCTCGAGATAGAGTCCATGGCCTACGGGCCCGACGCCGTCGCCCATGCCGGGGACGGTCGGGCGGTGTTCGTCTCGGGCGCGGTGCCCGGCGACGTCGTGGAGGCGGAGGTCGTCCGCGAGGAGAAGAGCTTCCTCAAGGCCCGGGTGACCGAGATCCTCGAGCCCTCGCCCGACCGCGTGGAGCCGCGCTGCCCCTGGGCGTCGGTCTGCGGCGGCTGCCCCTGGGCCGCCATGGACTACCCGGCCCAGCTCACTGCCAAGCGCGACAACGTCGTGCAGTCGCTCGCGCGCATCGGGCACCTGGGCACGGGGCGCGCCGAGGCCCTCGTGGCCCCGGTCGACGCGCCCGGGGCGCCGTGGGGCTACCGCAACAAGGTCGAGCTCGCCGTGGAGCGACGCCGCGGCCGCTGCGTCGTGGGCATGCACGGCTCCGGTGGCTCCGGCGTTGTCAAGGTCGACCGCTGCCTGCTTCTGGACGCCGACCACGAGAGGCTCGTGAAGGCGGTTTCGGGCTCGCTCTCCTACCTCGCCAACTCCCATGACCTGGACGTCGAGCGCGTGGGCATCCGCGCGTCGCGGCGCACCGGCGACGTCGAGGTGGCACTCTGGACCGAGCCGAGCCCCTTCCCCCGGGCCCAGGCGGCCAAGGTGATCGGGGACGCCACCGGCGCGAGCTCCATCGTGCGCGTCATGACCAAGGGGCCGCTCAAGGCCCGCAGGCTCGCGGGCACCGAGCGGCTGGGCGGCAACGGCTGGTGGTCGGAGCGCGTCCTCGACGAGGTCATGCGCGTGAGCGCGCCGTCGTTCTTCCAGGTAAACACGCTCGGGGCCGAACGGTTGATCCAGCTGGTCATGGAGGGGCTCGCGCCCACCCGGGACGACTCCGCCATGGACCTCTACGCCGGCGGGGGCACGTTCACACTGCCCCTGGCGAGGCGCGCCGGCTGGGTGGACGCCGTGGAGTCCTACGGGCCCGCCGTGGGCGACCTGCGCCGCAACCTCGAGCGCGCCGGTATCGACAACGCCGACCCCGTGGGCGGCGACGCGGGCCGGGAGTTCCCCGACGAGGGGGCCGACGTCGTGGTGGTGGACCCGCCCCGGGCGGGCCTCGCCGCCGACGTCGTGGAGAAGCTCTCGGCCCTGGACGCCCGGGCCGTCGCCTACGTGTCGTGCGACCCGGCGACCTTGGCCCGGGACCTCGCCCGGTTCGAGAAGGCCGGGCGCCTCGAACCCGTCTCTGTGAGGCCGGTGGACCTCTTCCCCCAGACCTTCCACGTGGAGACGGTCACACTGCTGAGGCCGCGCGGCTAGGGCGGGGCGGCCGAGGTACAGCGGCGACACGGCAGGGGCCGGACGGGCGCGACACCCGTCCGGCCCCTCTTCATATACGAACGGTCACTCGCGGGCGGGGGCGGCCCCGGACCCCTGGCCCCGGCCTCAGTCGGCGGAGCCGGGGAACCCGTAGGCCGTGTGGGCATGGCGGCAGCCGCTGGCCACGGCCTCGGCGAGAACCCGCTGGCCGAGAACGCCCACGAGGTCCACGGGGACCTCCACATCGCCCGCCGCAAGCACGAACACGGCGTCGCCGTCGTTGGTGGTGTGGGAGGGCACGATGGCGCGGGCGTAGCCGTCGGAGCACATCTGGG
>CBCSOI010000116.1:0-5200 GCA_965141595.1 uncultured Atopobiaceae bacterium
AAAGGCGCTGGTGGATACCATCTGTCTCGAGCTGGACAGCCTGTACGCCGCAGGCCAGCGCACCGCCTTCCTGTGCCCGGGCAACTACGGCGCGGATTTCGCGCGGGACACGCTCGGGCTGGACCTCGAAAAAGCGGTCAAGTGCTCCAATTTCATCGGGGAGGCGCTCGACCACGCGGTGTTCCGCGGGTTCCGCGACATCCTGCCCGAGGAGGCCCTGGCCCGCGAGGCCTTGGCCGACACCGTGAGGCGCGTCTTCTCCTCTCACGGCTACCTCCCCGTGGAGACGCCCCTGCTCGAGAGCCGCGAGGTTCTCGAGCGTGCCGGCCGCATCCGCGGCGTGCCGTTCCAGCTCATCGACACGGACGACCGGCTCCTCATGCTGCGCCCCGACCTCACGCTACCCATCGCCAGGCTCGTCGCCGGCCGGATGGGGGAGGGCGACCTCCCGGCGCGCCTGCGCTACGCCGCCCCCGTGGTGCGCGAGCAGCGAAGCCTCTCCGGCGAGGCCCGCCAGTTCACCCAGCTGGGCGTGGAGCTCGTGGGCGCACCCGACGGGGAGGCCGAGGCGGAGGTCGTGGGCATACTCATGGAGACCCTCGGGGCCGTGGGCCTCTCTGGCTGCACCGTCGTCTGCGGCTCCGTGCGCCCGCTCGCGGCCGCCATCGGCGCCGCCGGCGTCCCCCGTACCGAGGCCGAGAGGATCCTCTCCCTCGTGCACTCCTCCGACCTCGTGGGCCTCGACGCCTTCGTGGCCTCCCTGGACGTCCCGGCGGAGGCCGCCGCCGCGCTCCGCGGGCTGCCGCGCTGCATGGGCGGGGCGGAGGCGCTCGACGCCGTCGACGCCCTGCTCGGCGCCGCCGGCGTGGCCGAGGCCGACCGCGGGACGGCCGAGCTCCGCGCCCTGGCGGGGGCGGTGGCGTCCGGGCCGGTGCCGCTGGCCTTCGACTTCTCCATCGTCAACTCGTTCGACTACTACACGGGACTCGTGTTCAAGGCCTTTGCCCCGGGGTTCTCCTCGAGCGTTGCCTCCGGCGGCCGCTACGACGCCGTGCTCGCCAACCTGGACGTGCCGGCCGTGGGGGCCTGCGGCTTCGCGCTGTCCCTCGAGCGCCTGCAGGGCGCCCTCGAGGTCCGCGACGACGGGGGATGCGGCCGCCCGCTGCGCATCGCCGTCCCCAAGGGCTCGCTCTTCAAGCCCTGCGTGGACCTCCTTGAGGCCGCGGGCCTGCCCGTGGACGCGCTGCGCGACCCCGGGCGCCGCCTCATCGTGGCCGCGGGCGACGTGGAGTACGTGATCGTGCGGGCCACCGACGCACCCGCCTTCGTGGCCTGGGGAGGCGCCGACTGCGGCGTCTGCGGCACCGACTCCCTGTTCGAGGCCGACCTCGACCTCGTGCAGCTCGAGGACCTGCGTTTTGGCGCCTGCCGCTTCGTGGTGGCCGAGCCCGCCGGCTCCGCCGGGGCCGCGGACGCCGCCTTCGCCCGGCGCGGGTCCTACCGGGTGGCCACCAAGTACCCCCGTGTCACCCAGGCGTACTTCGACTCCATCGGCTGCCCCGTGGACATCCTCGCGCTCCACGGCAACATCGAGCTCGGCCCCATCGTGGGCATGGCCGACCGCATCGTGGACATCACCGCCACCGGCACCACCCTGCGCGAGAACGACCTCGTGGTGGTGGCCGACGACGTCATGGACTGCTCGGCCCGCTTCTTTGCGGGGCCTGCGGCCTTCCGCAGCGACGCACGGATCAGGGCGCTCGGGGCGAGGCTCCGGGACGCCGTCGAGAAAGGCTGACTCCCATGAGACGGATCACACTCGAGGGTGGCGCCACCCTCACGAACGCCGACCTCCACCGCTCGGGCGCCTTGCCCAAGGGCGCCGTCGAAGCCGCCGAGGCCATCGTGGACGCGGTACGCGCCGGTGGCGACGAGGCGGTGCGCGGCTACTGCCTCGAGTTCGACGGCGCCGCGCCGCGCTCCTTCCGCGTCCCCGACGACGTCGTGGCCGGTGCCCTCTCCCAGGTCGACCCGCGCTTCCTCGCCGCCCTCGAGAAGGCACGCGCCCAGATCGAGGACTTCCACCGTCGCGAGGTGCGCCAGTCGTGGTTCACGACCAGGCCCGACGGGACCCTCCTGGGCGTCAAGGTGTCGCCTTTGGCCTCCGCCGGCATCTACGTGCCCGGCGGCCGCGCGCAGTACCCCTCCACCGTGCTCATGAACGCTGTGCCCGCCAAGGTCGCGGGCGTGGGCAGGGTGGTCATGGTGACCCCGCCCCAGCGCGACGGCTCCCTCTCCGCCTACACCCTTGCCGCCGCGGCCGTGGCCGGCGTCGACGAGGTCTACGCCGTGGGGGGCGCCCAGGCAGTGGCCGCCCTCGCCTACGGCACCGAGACCATCCCCCGCGTGGACAAGATCTGCGGCCCCGGCAACGCCTTCGTGGCCGCCGCCAAGCGCTACGTTTCGGGGGACGTGGGCATCGACATGATCGCGGGGCCCTCCGAGGTGTGCGTGCTGGCGGACGACACGGCCAACCCCGCGGTGGTGGCCGCCGACCTCATGGCCCAGGCCGAGCACGACCCCCTGGCGGCGAGCTACCTCGTCACGACGTCCGCCGCGCTGGCCGACGCCGTGGAGGGCGCCCTCGGCCTGCTCTGCGCCCAGTCCCCCCGCGCGGGCGTCACCCTCGCCTCCCTCGACGGCCAGGGCGTCGTCGTGCTCTGCGACACGCCGGACACGGCCGTGGCTGCCGTGAACCGCATCGCCCCCGAGCACCTGGAGCTCTGCGTATCCGACGCCGTCGCGCTCCTTGGCTCCATCCGCAGCGCGGGCGCCATCTTCGCCGGCCACTGGAGCTCGGAGCCTCTGGGCGACTACGTCGCAGGCCCCAACCACACGCTGCCCACCGGCGGCACGGCGGCCTTCTCCAACCCGCTCTCCGTGGACGACTTCACCACCTCCTCGAGCGTCGTCTGCTACTCGCCGGCCGGCATGGAGGCCGACGCCGAGGCCACCCAGACCCTGGCCCAGGCCGAGGGCCTCTGGGCCCACGCGCTCTCCGTGGGCATGCGCCGCCGCCTGCTCGAGCGCGGCCCCGGGACCCCGTGGGAGGAGCTCTGTGAGGATGCCATGGCGGCCGCATGGCCCGACACCCTCTCGACGCCCGGCCGTCCGGAGCTCGACTTCGAGACGGGCGGTGAATGACGTGGGCCTCTCCGAGCGAGCCCGTTCCCTCGTGCGCCCGGAGGTGGCGGATCTCGACCCCTACGACCCCGGGTTCGTGGAGTGCCGGGTCAACCTCTCGGCCAACGAGAGTACCTGGCCGCGCCCCGAGGCACTCGAGCGGGCCGTGCACGACGCCCTGGTGGCGACGCCCCTCAACCGCTACCCCGACCCCATGGCCAACGGCCTGCGCGACGCCATCGCGGCGTGGCACGGCGTGGGCCGCTCGCAGGTGGTCGTGGGCAACGGCGGCGACGAGCTCATCTTCGACCTGCTGCTGGCCTTCGGCGGCCCCGGCCGCACCGTGCTGGACATGCCGCCCACCTTCTCGGTCTATGACATCTACGGCAGGCTCGTGGGCTCCACGGTCGTGGCCGTGCCGCGCGACCCCGAGACGTTCGAGCCCGTCTGGGACGAGGTCCTGGCCGCCGCCCGCACCGCGGACGTCGCCGTGCTGACCACGCCCAACAACCCCACGGGCAACACCGTGGCCCTCGGGCGCGTGGAGGCGCTCTGCGAGGCCTGCCCCGGCGTCGTGCTGGTGGACGAGGCCTACGGCGAGTTCGCGCCCTCCATGGAGAGCGCCGCGTCGCTGCTCGACCGCCACCCCAACCTCTGCGTGCTCCACACGCTGTCCAAGGCCTTCGGCATGGCCGGCGCCCGCGTGGGCTACATCCTGGCCTCGCCGGAGCTCGTGGACGTCTTCGCCGCCGTGCGCCAGCCCTATACCGTGAACGTGCTGTCCCAGGCCGCCGCCACGGCCGTCGTGGAGGGCCGCGACCTCGCCCTCGCCTCGGTGGCCGACGTCGTGGCAGAGCGGGGCCGGCTCACGGAGGGTCTCCTCGCCCTCGGCCTGCGCGTGTGGGACTCGGAGGCCAACTTCGTGCTCGTGCGCGTGCCTGGTGCCCATGCGGTCAGGGAACGCCTGGCCCGTGACTTCTCCATCCTCGTGCGCGACCTCTCCTCGACGCCGGGCCTCGAGGACTGCCTGCGCGTCACCGTGGGCACGCCCGAGGAGGACGACGCCGTCCTCGACGCCCTGCGGCAGATCCTCAGACCCGTCATTTCCGGCACCTAGGGGGAACCATGAGACGAGCCACCGTCACCCGCACCACCGGCGAGACCGACATCGCCGTCACCCTCGACCTCGACGGCACCGGCGTCGTGGACGTGGACACCGGGGTGGGCTTCTTCAACCACATGCTCGACGCCTTCGGGCGCCACGGGCTCTTCGACCTCACGGTGCGGAGCGTGGGCGACCTCGACGTCGACGCCCACCACACCGTGGAGGACACCGGAATCGTGCTCGGCCAGTGCTTCCGCGAGGCCCTGGGCGACAAGGCCGGGGTCACCCGCTTCTCCCAGTGCGTCGTGCCCATGGACGAGGCGCTGGTCATGGCGTGCGTGGACCTCTCGGGCCGCGGCGAGCTCTTCTGGGACGTCCCGGTGCCCGTGCCCCTCATCGGCACCTTCGACTCCCAGCTGGCCCACGAGTTCTTCGCCGGCCTGGCCCGGGACGCCGGCGCCACGCTCCACCTGCGCGAGCTCGCCGGCGAGAACGGCCACCACATCGTGGAGGCCGCCTTCAAGGCCGCCGGTCGCGCCCTGCGTTTCGCCTGCGAGCCCGACCCGCGCGTGACCGGGGTGCCCTCCACCAAGGGGAGCCTCTGATGGCCGTCTGCGTGCTCGACTACCACAAGGGGAACCTCATGAGCGTGGCCCGGGCCGACGTCGTCGTGAGCGACGACCCCGAGGTCGCCGCTGCCTCCGACGGTCTCGTCATTCCCGGCGTGGGCGCCTTCGCCGACGCCATGGGGTACATGGAGGCCTCGGGGCAGGCCGAGGCCGTCGCCCGCGCCCGCGCCCGCGGCGTGCCCATCCTCGGCATCTGCCTCGGCATGCAGCGGTTCTGCTCCCGTGGCCGCGAGGGCAGCGACGGATGGCGGCCGGGCCTCGGCTTCCTTCCCGGCGGGTGCAC
>CBCSOI010000117.1:0-5183 GCA_965141595.1 uncultured Atopobiaceae bacterium
GGGCGAGGTCGCGCCTGAGCGCCGGCACGGTGCGGCGCGAGAAGCGGCGGCGGTCGAACTCGCAGCTCATGACCGGCTGGCCGCCGAGGTCGCCGTCGAAGGCGGTGACGACGCAGCGGGTGACGGCCACCGACGAGCCGAAGGCGCAGGCGGCGAGCAGCGCGGAGAGCCGGAGGCCGTAGAGCGCCACGAACGCGCCGCGGAGGTCGCGGCAGTCGACGGGACGACCGCCGACACGGCGCTCGGAGGGGAACCAGCCCGCCTTGGGCAGTGCGAGCTCCACGGCCACGCGACCGCCCGCCACGTCCACGTCGTAGCGGTACTCCAGGCGGGACGGCAGGCGCAGTCGCTCGCATGCGCGGGCGATGCGGGTGCGGACGTCCCACTCGCCGCCGCGGGGGAGCTCGGCGCCGTGGAACGAGGCCAGGGGGTTGGGGCGCATGTGGCCGTCGAGGGCGTCCGCGGCCAGGGCGGCAGGGGACCGCAGGGCGAGGAACCCGGCCTCGTCGCAGGCGGCGTCGTCCGCCGGGGCGTCGCCGTCGAGCACGAGCTGGATGCGGTTGAGTGCGGCCTCCACGGCGAGCAGGGCGTCCTTGACCTCAGGGTCGGAGTCCGCGGGGAAGCGCATCCACCAGAGGTGGGTGCTCGAGAGGCGCACGACGTCGGCCCCTGTGGAGGCCACGATGGGGCGCAGGTCGCCTGCACCCGCCGCCTCGAGGGCGCGCGCCGCGTAGCGGGCCACGGGGCCGCCGGTCCCCGCGGCGTCCACGATCTCGTCCAAGGCGTCGGGCAACGGCTTCTTGAGGAGGGCGTCGAGCAGGTGGACGTCGTCGCGTGACGGCTCGGGGTCGTGGTCGGGCTCGGCCGTGGGCGCCACGGAGCGCGAGAGCTCGATGGCGGTGAGGTCCTGGAGGCGCCAGGCGAGGAGCGCGCCCGCCACGGTCACGGCGCGGAAGTCGAGGTGGGCGTCCGGCGTGCCGTAGGGGCCGAGGTCGATGCCGCGTGCGGCGTCGTGGAGGCGCTGGCCGCCGCCGGGGCACGGGCCCCAGAGGGCGGCCGTCTCCATGGCGCCGCCCACGCGCGCCTCCACCTCGCCGTTGTCGCGGCCGGTGTACATGAGGCCGCGGGCCAGGGGCTCTCCGGAGGGTCTCGCGTCGAGGGGCGCCGAGCAGGGCCAGAACGTGCCGCCCGCCTCGAGGCAGCCGAGGATGCGCGCGGTGACGGCGTCCTCCAGGAGCACGAGGTATCCCCAGGTCCGCATGGCGGCCGGGCGCCATGCCTCGACGTCCACCACGGCCATGGGGAGGCCGGTGGCGTCCCCGGGCAGGGGAGGCAGAACGAGGGCCTCGGTGAACGGGGGCAGCGGGTAGGTGCGGGGTGTCTGGTCCACGGGTGTCTCCTCACGCAGGTGGCAACCGAGTATAGCGCAGGCCAAGGGGGGCTGAAAAAACGCGGGACAGGTATGGAAAACGGCCCCGTGACGCCTGCTGGGGCGCCCCGGGGCCGCTTGGGGGAGCTGACCGTGGTGCGGGCGGGCGCCTAGTCGTCCGACAGGCGCTCGAAGGCGGCCATGAGGGGCGGGATCATCTGCTTCTTGCGGCTCACCACGCCGGGGAGCACGGCCATGCCTTCGGCGGGCTCCACGCCGAAGGCGGAGCGGATGACGGCCTCGGCGCCGTCGCCGAAGTACAGCAGCTCGGTGGTCTGCGATTTGACGTCGGTGAACATGTACATGACGATGGGCAGGTCCTCGTTCTTGGCGGCCTCGGCCAGGTAGGGGCCCACGAGCTCCTCGGCGGCCTTGCGGCTGCCCTCGGTCATGTAGCTGCCCTGGCCAACGCCGAAGCGCGCGTTGCCGCGGGAGAAGACCTTGAAGTCGCCGTGGAAGACCTCCTCGGCGCTGCGGCCCGTGAGGTCCGCGCCGGCCTCGAACATCTCGTCGGCGTAGGAGTCGATGTCCACGCCCACGATACCGGCCAGCTCCTGGGCGGCCAGGCGGTCCTGCTCGGTGCAGGTGGGGGACCGGAACGTGAGGGTGTCGGACAGGATGGCCGAGAGCATGAGGCCGGCGATGTGCGGCGGCGGGGTGATGCCGTTCTCGTCGTACATCTGCTTCACGATGGTGCAGGTGCAGCCCACGGGCTGGTTGCGGAAGAGCGCCGGCGTGGTGGTCTCGATGGGGCCGATGCGGTGGTGGTCGATGATCTCGAGGATGACGGCGTGGGTGAGGCCGTCCACCGCCTGGGCCATCTCGTTGTGGTCCACGAGGATGACGTGCTTGCGGTTGATGTCGAAGAGGTTGGCGCTCGTGATGACGCCGTCGAACTTGCCGTCCTCGCCGATGACCGGGAAGAAGCGGTGGCGCGTGGAGCTCATGACCTTGCGGACGTCCTCCACGGTGGTGTTGACGGAGAACTCCACGATGCCGGAGTCGAGCATGACGGCGCGCACGGGCATGGACATGCAGATGAGGCGCGTGGCGGCGTAGGTGTCGTACGGGGTGGTGATGATCTTGCACCCGTGGCTCTCGGCCGAGCTCTTGAGGGCGCGGGTGACCGGGGCGTCGCAGCAGATGATGAGGCAGGCGGCGCCCGAGCCCACGGCGTAGTGCTGGGTCTCGTAACGGTTGGTCACGAGCACGATGTCGCCGGGCTCGATGGTGTCCTCCATCATCTCGGGGCTGGTGCCCACGTAGACGCGGCCGCCCTCGATGACGTCCGACGGGTCGCCCAGGACCATAGTTCCGTTGAGGGTGTCGATGACGTTCTGGTAGCAGGTGTGGGAGGTGGCCAGGACGTCGGTGTCGAAGATGGCCATGTTGGCGTTGGCGATGTCCTTCACCGTGACGAGGCCCTTGAGGTCGCCGTCCTCGGTGATGCACAGGGTGTCCTGCCGCTCGTCGCGCATCTTGTTCCACGCGGCGTAGAGGCTCATCTCGCCGTCGATGCCCTCCTGGTGCTGGTACTCGAGGTCCTTGACCTGCGGGCGCACCGAGGTGATGAGGGCGGGCTCCTCCACGCCCCAGCGCTTGAGGACGAAGGCCGTCTCGCGGTTGATGTTGCCGCAGCGGCGCGCCTCGTAGATCTGGGGGCCGATGGTGTTCTTGAGCCATGCGTAGGAGAGCGCCGAGCAGATGCTGTCGGTGTCGGGGTTGCGATGGCCGATGATGTTTACCTTGCGGATGGACTCTGGCATGTGCGTACTCCTTGGTGGCGCACGGCCTGGGACGCCCCCGGGCCGTGGTTGCGGTCGGCTTCCATTAGAACAGTTGAGGGGCGTGAATCCGGTCGCGATGGTGGAGCTTCGATGATTTCCCATCGTTGGCTTTCAGGATAGAACATATGTTCTATCCTGTCCAGTGAGAATAGGGCCTCGGTCCCGTCGAGAAGGGGTGCCATGAGACTGCTCCACATATCTGACGTCCACGCCGGCAAGCGGCTCCACGGTTACTCGCAGGAGGAGGACCTCGCCCACGTGCTCGCCCAGGTGGCCGACGTCTGCCGCGAGCGCTCGGTGGACTGCGTTCTGGTGGCCGGCGACCTCTACGACACCACGCAGCCGCCCGACTACGCGGTGGCGCTCGTGGACGGCTTCCTGCGCAGCCTCGCCGAGGCCGGGGTGCGGGTCGTGGCGGTGCCCGGCAACCACGACTCCGCGGCGCGCGTGGGGTTCGCCTCCCCGCTGCTCGCGGCGTCGGGCGTGCACGTGTCGGGGCCCCTGGAGGGGCCGGTGGAGCCCGTGGTGCTCACGGACGCCCACGGCGAGGTCCGCGTCTGGCCCGTTCCGTTCGTGCGCCCGGCCACGGTGCGCGCGGCCCTGGGCTGCGACGCCGCGTCTCCCACGGAGGCCCTGGAGGCCGTGGTGGAGGCCATGGGGATCGACGGTTCCGCGCGCAACGTCTGCGTTGCCCACCAGTTCGTGACCTCGGGCGGCGTGGGCCCCGAGCGCTCGGAGAGCGAGCTCACGCTGGGGGACGCGGACAACGTGGAGGTCTCGGTGTTCGACCCGTTCGACTACGTGGCCCTCGGCCACCTGCACCGGCCGCAGAGGGTGGGGCGGGACACCGTGCGCTACTCCGGCACGCCGCTCAAGTACTCCCGCGGCGAGGCCAAGGGCGAGAAGTCCATGGTCCTCGTGGACCTCGGCGAGAAGCGTGGCCCCGGCGACTGCGACCTCTCGTTCGAGCTCGTGCCCTTCGAGCCCCTGCACGACGTCCGCTGGGTGCGCGGCACCCTGGAGGAGCTCGTGTCGCCCGAGGTACTGGCGCTCGAGCCGGCTGACGACTACGTGGCCGTCACCCTCACTGACGACACCCTGCCGCTGGACGCCCTGGGGCGCCTCCGCGAGGCCTACCCCAACCTGCTGTCGCTGGAGCACGTCCCGGCCTCTGCGGCCGCGGCGCGGGAGGCGGAGGTCGAGGTGCCCGGCCCCGGGTTGGACCTCGAGGGGCTCTTCGCCTCGTTCTTCGAGGCACAGCGCGGCCACGTCATGGACGACCGTCAGCGCGCCGTGCTCGCCGAGTGCGTCGCCCTGGTCGGGGAGGGGGAGTAGATGAGACCGCTCAAGCTCACCATGCAGGCGTTCGGCCCATACGCCGGGCGCACGGAGATCGACTTCGACGCCCTGGGCACCCACGGCCTGTACCTCATCTGCGGCGACACCGGGGCGGGCAAGACCACCGTCTTCGACGCGGTGACGTTCGCGCTGTTCGGCAAGACGGCGGCGCCGTCTGACAACGCCGCGTCGCTGTACTCGGACTTCGCGGCGTTCGGCACCGAGGGCTTCGTGGAGCTGGACTTCATGGCCGGGTCACGGCACTGCCGCGTGCGCAGGGGCCTCGAGTACCCGCGCCCCAAGCTGAGGGGCAAGGGCGAGCCCACCTGGACGAAGGCGACGGCCTCCCTGTGGGTGGGCGACGAGGACGGCATCCCGGACGACTGCGTGCCGGTGACCAAGGTGCAGACGGTCACGCACGACGTGGAGGAGCTCCTCGGGCTCAACGTCGACCAGTTCATGCAGATTGCCATGATCGCCCAGGGGGACTTCGCCCGGCTCCTCTCGGCAGACACCAAGGCGCGCAAGCCCATCTTCTCCAAGCTGTTCTCCACCGAGCGCGCCGCCCGGCTGCAGGGCCTCCTCAAGGAGCGGGGCGCTGCCGTGGACAAGGAGCTCACGGAGCTGCG
>CBCSOI010000118.1:0-5182 GCA_965141595.1 uncultured Atopobiaceae bacterium
AGGGCATCGACATGGACAAGGACGTCTACACCGGCATGGAGCCCACCACCTCGAGCTACGTCAACAACACGTGGTACGAGATCTGCGACACCGAGGCCTGGAAGACCATGATGACCCGCGTGAACCAGGGCCTCTCCCCCTACGCGAGCGCCGACGAGGACCCCACCGGCACCGACGCCGGCGGCACCGTCAACGTGAAGAACGACGGTGGCACCGACGCCACGCTCCCCGACTCCACCACCTTCGACACCGACACCGCGGCCGACAAGGACGGCACCGACTACTCCGGCACCGTGGAGGTGCTCAACGGCGCCGGCGAGGAGGGCCTGGCCGGCCGCGTGGCCAACAGCCTCGCCCGTTACGGCTACGACACCTCCGCCGGCACGGCCCGCAACCACTACGACGACACCGTGGTGGTCTACATGAACGACGCCGCCAAGGCCAAGGCCGAGACCGTGGCCAAGGTGCTCGGGGGCCAGGTGAGTGTCATCGACGCGAGCGCCGGCTACACCTCCGACGCCGACGTGCTCGTGGTGCTGGGGACGGACCTGCGCGACTACAGCTGACGCCGCCCCCAGCGGGGGCATACCCGCACCTGCGGGGCATACCGAAGGGGGCCGTGCACCTGGCGATGCACGGCCCCCTTCCCATGTCTGTCCCAACAGTCGTCCCACCACCCGGACACTTCTGTCCCACTGGTCGGGCACTTTTGTCCCAACGGTCGGGCACTTCTGTCCCACCGGACGGGCCCCAGGGTGTCACCTCGAGCGCGACCGACGGCGCCCGCCCGAGGAACGCCCGCACGGGGACGCCCCGGCCGGCGCCCCGCCCTACTGCAGGGTGCCTGCCATGTCCGCCCCCAGCATCACCACGACGTCCGCCGTGCCGTCGCCGTAGGTGCCCTGCGACGCCGTGACGGAGCCCGAGAGGCCCAGCAGGTCGGCGATGGCCTCCGCCCGGGCCCGGTTCTCCTCGCCCACGAAGAGGATCTCGGTGGTGGCGTGGTCGTAGCTGTCGGCGCTCTGGGCGTCGGCCGTGTAGCCGCTGTTGCGCAGCGTGGTGGCCACATTGCCCGCCAGACCGGTCACGCCGGCGCCGTTGAGCACGAGCACGTTGCCGCCCGTGGCCTGCTGCTGGGAGCCGTCCTCGGAGCCGGAGCCGTCACTGGAGATGGCGTGCTCGCCGCCGGCGACGGCGCTCGTGAAGTCCTGGGACGCGTCGGAGTAGGGCGACAGGCCCTGGTTCACACGGTCCATCATGGTCTTCCAGGCCTCCTCGTCCACGGTCTCGTACCACGTGCCGTCGATGTACTTGGACGTGGTGGGCTCGAGGCCGGAGTAGAGGTCGCGGGACATGTCGAAGCCCTTGAACGACGTGGCGAGGCTCGCGATGTCGGCCAGGGAGAGGTCGGTGGTCACGGAGCCGGCGAGCTCGTTGACGGTGCCCGTCAGGGTGAGCGGGTCACTCGCCAGCACCTTCCTGAGGATGGCTCCGATGACCATGCGCTGGTTGGCCGTGCGGTAGTAGTCGCCGCCGCCGTAGGCGTCGTAGGCGTGGCGGGCGCGGCAAAGGGCGAGGGCCTGGGCGCCGTCGATGGTCTGGTGCCCGGCCTTCAGGTGCAGGCCGGCGTAGTCGTCGTCGAGGTCGATCTTGATGTCGACGTCGATGCCGCCGATCTTGTCCACCACGCCCACGAAGTCGTCGAAGTTGATCTCGGCGTAGTGGGAGATGGGCACGCCGGCGAACTTGCTCACCACCTCGACGGCGTAGGAGGCGCCCCCGATGGAGTAGGCCGCGTTGATCTTCTGGCGGCCATGCTCCCCCATGTCCACCAGCGTGTCGCGCTCGATGGACACGAGGGTCACGTGCTTGGCGGCCGGGTCGATGCGGGCCAGGATCATGGAGTCGGTGCGGTAGGCGGAGGGGTCGTCGCCGAACTCGGCGCTCGCGGCGCGCTCCTTGGACTTGTCGGTGCCCAAAAGCAGCATGTAGAAGGGGTCCTTGATGTTCGAGGTGCTCAGCACGCCCTGCAGGCCGCCGTCCAGGCCCTGGTTGAGGCGCCCCTGGATGCCACCGAGGTAGAGCACCGCCGCGGCCACGACCGCCACGGCCACGGCGGCTACGGCGACGAGGCCGCCCTTGACGCGGCGGCTGCGGTCCCGCTGACGGCGCTTGCGGGAGTAGCGCTCCTGCGCGCGGTCGCGGGTGAGCGCTGAAGGGTTGGTGAGTTGGCGGTTGCCTTGACGCCTGCGGCTCACGGCTGGTCCTCTCAGGCGCCCGGGAGAAGAGGGCGCCGAATGGTCGACGGGTACGGTTCTGGGTGCGGTTTCGGCCGAGCGGCGGGGCCCGGGTCGCAACCATGGTAGTAAACGACCCCGACCCTCCGGGCCCGCGCACAAGATATGCGGGTTTCTGTACAGGTTGTAAGGGACGGGCACCGCATCCGACACCCGTCCGCGCCGGGCCCGTCAGCGCTCCCCTCCCCCGCCCGGTTCCGCTCCGCGCGCTATCATCCCTAGCAAGGCCCCAAGGAGAATCCGGAGGTATCCATGGCAGACACGCCCCGCCCGCTCGTAGCCGTCCTCGACTTCGGCGCCCAGTACGGGCAGCTCATCGCACGGCGCGTGCGAGACCTCAACGTCTACAGCGAGGTGTTCCCCTGCGACATCTCGGCGGCCGAGCTCGAGAAGATCGCGCCCGACGCCATCATCCTCTCCGGCGGCCCCGCCTCCGTCTATGCCGACGACGCCCCCGACATGGACGCCGCCATCCTCGACCTCGGCATCCCGGTGCTGGGCTTCTGCTACGGCCACCAGATCATGGCCGTGAAGCTCGGCGGCGAGGTGGGCCACTCCGAGGTGGGCGAGTACGGCCCCGCCGAGCTCCTGCGCCTGGGCAGCTCGCCTTTGCTGGACGGCACCCCCAACGAGGTCCAGACCGTGTGGATGAGCCACCGCGACTCCGTGACCCGCGCCCCCGAGGGCTTCATGGTCACCGCGAAGACCGAGGCCTGCCCCGTGGCCGTCATGGAGGACCCGCGCCGCAGGCTCTTCTCCACGCAGTTCCACCCCGAGGTGCGCCACACCGAGCACGGGCGCCGCATCCTCGAGAACTTCCTCTTCGACATCTGCCACCTGGAGCCCTCGTGGACCATGGACAACATCGTGGAGGAGAAGGTCGCCGCCATCCGCGACGAGGTTGGCGACGCCAAGGTGATCCTGGCCCTCTCCGGCGGCGTGGACTCCGCAGTGGCCGCCGCCCTCGTGCACCGCGCCGTGGGCGACCAGCTCACCTGCGTGTTCGTGGACCACGGCCTGCTGCGCGCCGGCGAGCCCGAGAGCGTGGACCACGTCTTCCGCGAGGTCTTCAACATCCCGCTGGTGCACGTGCACGCCGAGGAGCGCTACGCCAGGCTGCTGGACGGCGTCTGCGACCCCGAGGAGAAGCGTCGCATCATCGGCACCGAGTTCTGGAAGGTCTTCTTCGAGGAGGCCCAGAAGCTCGGCGACGTGAAGTACCTGGCCCAGGGCACCATCTACCCCGATATCATCGAGAGTGGCGCCCGCAAGACCGGCGGCAAGGCCAGCACCATCAAGAGCCACCACAACCTGATCCCGTTCCCGCCGGGCGTGCACTTCGACCTCATCGAGCCGCTGGACCACTTCTTCAAGGACGAGGTCCGCGAGCTGGGCACCACCCTGGGCCTGCCCGACGAGGTGGTCTACCGCCAGCCGTTCCCCGGCCCGGGGCTAGCCATCCGCATCATCGGCGACGTGACCCCCGAGAAGCTCGAGATGCTCAAGGGGGCCGACAGGATCGTGCGCGAGGAGCTGGACGCCTACAACGCCAGGCTCTTCGAGGAGACCGGCGAGCGCAACAGCGCCCACTCCTGCTGGCAGTACTTCGCGGTGCTCCCCGACATCAAGAGCGTGGGCGTCATGGGCGACGAGCGCACCTACCAGCGCCCGGTGATCGTGCGGGCCGTGGAGAGCTCCGACGCCATGACGGCCGACTGGGCCAAGCTGCCCTGGGAGGTACTGGGAACCATCTCCAAGCGCATCGTGGACGAGGTGCCCGGCATCAACCGCGTGTGCTACGACGTCACGAGCAAGCCGCCCGCGACCATCGAGTGGGAGTGAAACACCGGTTTATAGGTGTTTTTTAAGAACGGCCCGGCGGATCATCGTCGGGCCGTTTCCTTTCCTTGACCCTTACGCTGCGTCACAGCTTACTCTGACGACAGTTGCTCAAGAAGCCGCGAGATCGGAGAAGACATGGGCGCCCCCGTGGACAGAACGTACACCACCAAGGAACTGGCCGACCTGGCTGGTGTGAGTTCGCGCACGCTTCGCTACTACGATCAGATCGGGTTGCTTGTTCCAGCGCGCGCCGCGAACGGGTACCGGGTCTACAACGCTGCGGACATGCACAGGCTGCAGCATATCCTGCTCCTGCGGTCTTGCGGCGTCCCCTTGGAGTCGATCGAGGACGCGCTCGACAGGTCGGATTTCGACCTCGCATCCATGCTTCAAGAGCATCTGACCCTTCTTTGTCGACAGAGGAAAGAATTGGACGAGACCATCGCGGCGGCGAGGATCGCCGTGGCGGGATTGGAGGCTTTTGGAAAAATGGATGATAAAGAGCGATTCGAACGGATAAAGAAGCAGTCGGTCGCCGACTTCGAGAACGAGTACGGCCAAGAGGCCCGTTCGCTCTACGGTGATGCGGCTATCGACGAGGCGAACGAGCGCATGCTCGGGATGAGCAAGACGGCATGGGATGCCAAGGAGGAGCTGGAGCAGCGCATCAAGGACAACCTGACCGTGGCGATGGCCACAGGCGATCCGGCCTCACCCGAGTCAAGGCTCGTTGCCGGCATGCACGCCCAATGGATCAAGGTGCACTGGGGAGAGGGCGCCTACACCCCCGAGGCGCATCGATCTCTGGCCCAGGGTTATCTGACAGATCCGCGCTTCGTGGAATACTACGACGGCGCCTGCGGCGATAGCGCTACCGAGTTCCTCTGCCGGATCATCGAGGCGAATGTCGAATAACGCCTCAAACGCCAGGAAGTTGTCGTGGGCGGCATGCGTGTGACGACATGCATGCCGCCCTTTTGCGCTTTACCGCCAATGACGGGAAAGATCTGGCGGTAAAAGGAAGGGTTGGCCATGGTCTGCCA
>CBCSOI010000119.1:0-5164 GCA_965141595.1 uncultured Atopobiaceae bacterium
TCACCGACGACCAGCGCGCCCAGCTCGTGGCCGACGTCGTGAAGGGCCTCTCCGACGAGCAGAGGCAGCAGCTGGCCCAGCAGCTCGGCGTGCAGGTGGACCCGGCCCAGATCCTGGCAGCCATGACGCCCGAGCAGCGCGACGCCCTGGTGGGGCAGTTCATGGCCTCCGACGCCGGCAAGGCCCTCATGGAGCGGTACCTGGGCTCCATCGACAAAGACGCCCTGCTCGCCGAGTACATGAGGACCGTGGACACCGACGCCCTCATGCGGCGGTACATGGAGGGCATGGACACGTCGGCGCTCATGGCCCAGTACCTGCAGGGCATGGACACCCAGGCCCTCATGGAGCAGTACCTGTCGTCGCTCACGCCCGAGCAGCTGGCCGAGATGGCCGGTATGACGGCGCCCACCCAGGATCAGATCGACGCCCTCATGGCCCGCTACTCCGGCGACACGCCGCGCACCTACGACGACGTGCTGGCAAAGCTGGGGTACGCCACCGAGGACCGTCCGGAGCAGATCGTCATCTACCCGCGCGACTTCGAGGCCAAGAAGGGCGTGGAGGACTTCATCGCCGGCTACAACGCGCAGGTGGGTAGCGACGCCGACAAGGTCACCTACAACGACCTCGTGGGCATGATGACGAGCTCCATCACCGACATCATCAACATGATCACCATGGCCCTGCTGGCGTTCGTGGCCATCTCGCTGGTGGTGAGCTCCATCATGATCGCCATCATCACCTACATCTCGGTGCTCGAGCGCACCAAGGAGATCGGCGTGCTGCGGGCCATCGGCTCCTCCAAGGGCGACGTCACGCGCATCTTCACGGCCGAGACCTTCATCGAGGGCCTGCTGGCCGGCCTCATCGGCGTGGGTGTGGCCGTGCTCATCGACATCCCCATCTGCATCGCGGTGGAGCAGGGCTACGGCGTCGCGGGCATCGCGGTGCTGCCCCCGGCGGACGGCCTGGTGCTCGTGGCCATCTCGGTGGCGCTCACGCTGGTGGCGGGCTTCATACCGTCTCGCATGGCCGCGAGGAAGGACCCGGTGGAGGCGCTGCGCAGCGAGTGAGCCGCCGCGACGGCGCATCTCCCTGCGGCCGCGGCGTGCATCGGCGGAAACCGCTTCGACCGGCCCTCGTATCTGACGATACGGGGCCGGTCCCAGGAGGTTTCCTTGTGCCAAAGGTGCCCGGCCCGTCTGTCACGAGGTCTATTGACCACGTGAAAGCTCCTCGTCGGGCACCAGCCCCGCCACGCCGAGGGGGTCCTGCTCCGCCCACTCCTCGTAGACGTCGTAGTAGGCGAACCGGGAACGGGCGCCGAGCCACGCGTCCCATTGGGCCTCCTCGTCGAGCAACCCGTAGGGGGTGCCGTTGACGACGAGCTGGCTCGGTGTGGGGTCGATGTCGAAGTACCCGCCGTCGGCCAGCGTGACGCGGAACGACGAGCTGCCCCCGGCCCAACTGTCGAACCCCTCCTGGAGGCCGAGGGGCATTCGGTTGACGGCGTCTAGGAACAGGGGGACGGACTCCTCCGTGAGCTTCCGGTGGTAACCGCCGTGTTCGGTCCCGAGCCAGCCGCGCTCCTCGACGGAGGAGACCTGGTCGGGGGTGACGGAGCGAAGCCTCGCGGGTGACATGAAGACGCGGAAGCCCCGGCTTTGGCCCGCCTGCTCCCCCGTCGGCACGGCGGGGGAAGGGGAGGGCCTCGGGCCAACGAGCGCGACGGCGAGGACGGCGACGGCCGCCAATGTCAGGGCGCCGACGAGCGCGAACAGGCGGCGGTGCGAAGGGACGGGGGCCATGGCACCCTCCTCGGCCGGGGCGATTATCTGGATACTTAATATACATTGCAAGTGACACCGAAAGTGCCCGACCATTGGGAAAGAAGTGTCCGGGTGTTGGGACGGCGCAGAGAAGGCCCCCGTGCACCGTCAGATGCACGGGGGCCTTCGAGTCGTCTCCACTGATGTAGAACCCGGGACTCCCGGTCAGCGAGTTACTTTGCGGCGGAGGTGGTGGGGGCCACGAGGTCGGCCTTCACACCGTTGTTGGAGCCGATGACGCCGGCCTTCTCGAGCTCGGCGATCTGGTCGTCGGTGTAGCCCAGGCCCTTGAGGATCTCGACGGTGTTCTCGCCGAGGTTGGGGGCGCGCTTGTAGTCGGGCTTGTAGTTGGCCAGGCTGAAGGGCAGGCCGATGGTCTTGAAGGAGCCGCGGGCCTCGTCCTGGTCGATGGTGACGATGGTGCCGTCGCTGTTGAGGTCGGGGTCGTTCTCCAGCTCGTTCCAGTCGAGGACCGGGCCCACGGGCACGCCCTTCTCACCGAGCATGGTGGTGAGGGAGTCCTTGTCGTACTGCATGGTGAACTGCTCCACGCGGGCGTAGACCTCGGCCTTGTGGTCGTCGCGGGCGTTGGGGGTGGAGAACTTCGGGTCGGTCAGCCAGTCCTGGAAGCCGAGGGCGTTGCAGAAGTTCTCGAAGCCCTTGGGCGACTGCTGGATGACGATGTAGACGTAGGCGTTGGGGTCGGTCTCCCAGCCCTTGGCGCGGTAGCACCAGCCGAGCACGAGGCCGCCCTCGGCGTTCTCGGCACGCGGGATGGCCTTGCCCCACTTGTAGCCGGGGTAGCAGGCGTAGTAGCTGAGCTCGTGCAGGTGGTCGAGGATCAGCTGGTCGCGGAGCTTGATGCGGCAGAGGTTGAGCACGGCGTTCTGCATGGACTGGTACACGTAGGTGCCCTCGCCGGTGTGCTCGCGCTGCATGAGGGCGGCGAGGATGCCGATGCACAGGTGCATGCCGGTGTTGGAGTCGCCCAGGGCGGCGCCGGACTGGGTGGGCACGTTGAAGTCGCCGGTGTTCCAGCCGGTGGTGGAGGCGGCGCCGCCGGCGCACTGGGCCACGGGCTCGAAGGCCTTCACGTGGGCGTAGCGGCTGCCCTGGTTGAAGCCCTTGAGGGAGGCCATGATGCACTTGGGGTTGATGGCGTGCACCTGCTCCCAGCCGAAGCCGAGCTTCTCCACGTCGCCGGGGCCGATGTTCTCGACGAAGACGTCGGCGTCCTTGAGGAGGTCGGTGAGGATCTTCTTGGCGGAGTCGTCCTTCATGTCGAGGGTGATCGACTTCTTGTTGGCGTTGAGCTGCAGGTAGTACAGGGAGTACGACCCGTCGACGTCGTTCATCTCGTTGCGGGTGGGGTCGCCGCCGTGGACCTTCTCCAGCTTGATGACCTCGGCGCCCAGCCAAGCGAGGAGCTGGGTGCAGGACGGGCCGGACTGGACCTGGGTCCAGTCGATGACCTTGATGCCGGCGAGCGGCGCGGTGTTCGTGGTGTCTGCCATGGGTTTCCTTTCCTAGAACCGGAAGGGGTCCGGTGTGCGCCCGGCCCCGAGGCGATGATGGCTCTTGCTGTGGTGGTTACCCGGATGGGGGGACCGGCGCCCAGCCGCGGGCGGTTTCACAATCCCCCTACATTATTGGTTTATAAAGTAATTCAACAATAATACTGGGATTCAACTGGGATAAAGGGAGGACACTGGGATATTGCATGTCCGTTCGCCGACGACTGCCACAAGGGTGTCCGAGCGGGGAACAGACCCCGTGCGATGAAGCGGCTCGTGTGACCGCACAGTTCTTTGGAGGTATCTGTGACTACCGATTCCCAGGCAACGGCCCAGACCCAGGGTCTCACCGACGGCATGCACTTCCTTGCCGACACCCTGATCGCCAACGGCGTCAAGAACATGTATGGCGTGGTGGGCATCCCCGTGACCGACTTCGCCCGTATCGCCCAGGCCAAGGGCGTCAAGTATGTCGGCATGCGCCACGAGGCCGACGCCGGCAACGCCGCCGCGGCCGAGGGCTTCCTCACCGGGCGCCCCGGCGTCTTCCTCACCGTCTCTGCCCCCGGTTTCCTCAACGGCCTCGCCTCCCTCAAGGAGGCCACCGAGAACGGCTGGCCCTGCATCCAGCTCGCCGGCTCCTCGGTCCGCCACACCGTCGACCTGCACGAGGGCGAGTACGAGGGCCTCGACCAGCGTGCCTACGCCGTGCCCTTCGCCAAGGACTCCTTCCGCATCGACCGCATCGAGGACATCCCGCTGGGCATCGAGCGCGCCATCCGCACCGCGACCACCGGCCGCCCCGGCGGCGTGTACGTGGACATGCCGGACGACCTCATGGGCCAGACCATGGACGAGGACGCCGCCAAGAAGATCCTGTTCACGGCCGAGAACCTGAACCCGGCGCAGGCCGCCGACCAGACCATGGTCGAGAAGGCCCTGACGCTGCTCGAGAACGCCAAGAACCCCATGATCATCGTGGGCAAGGGCGCCGCCTACGCCCGCGCCGAGAAGGAGGTCGCCGAGTTCGTCGACAAGACGAACATCCCCTTCCAGCCCATGTCCATGGCCAAGGGCCTCATCCCCGACGACGACCCGCACTCCACGGCCTCCTGCCGCGGCCTCGCCCTGCGCACGGCCGACGTCATCCTGCTCATCGGCGCCCGCCTCAACTGGATGCTCGGCTACGGTGAGGGCCGGAAGTACAACCCCGACGTCAAGTTCATCCAGATCGACATCGACGGCGCCGAGTTCGGCAACGCCCGCCACATCGACTGCCCGCTCCTCGGCGACATCAAGACCGTCATGGGCCAGCTCGTGGACGGCCTGTCCTCCCACAAGATCCAGGCCAGCCAAGAGTGGATCGACCTCCTCGCCGCGGACACCAAGAAGAACGACGAGCGCTTCGGTGGCGCCGAGACGGCCGACACCGTGCCGATGACCCACCAGAACGCCCTGGGCGCCATCAAGCGCGTGCTCGACAAGAACCACGACGTCTACGTGACCAACGACGGCGCCAACACGCTGGACGACTGCCGCGACATCGTGAACATGTACCTGCCCCGCCACCGCCTCGACTGCGGCACCTGGGGTGTCATGGGCGTGGCCATGCCCTACGCCATCGCTGCCGCCGTCACCACCGGCAAGCCCGTGGTCTCCATCTCCGGCGACTCCGCCTACGGCTTCGCCCCCCTCGAGGTCGAGACGGCCTGCCGCTTCAACCTCCCGATCGTCACGGTCGTCCTTAACAACGGCGGCATCTACCGCGGCGACTTCGAGGACCTCGGCTACTCCGGCGACCCGAGCCCGCTGACCCTC
>CBCSOI010000120.1:0-5160 GCA_965141595.1 uncultured Atopobiaceae bacterium
CTCACCATGTCGACCCCTTTCCACGCGCATCGGTTGCCTTCCCTGCCGCGCCCGCTCACCCCAGCGACCCGAGGGCCTGGGCCATGAGCGGGCCCAGCACGGCGAGCAGCATGGCCGGCACCACCAGCACCCCCAACGGGAGCAGCAGCTTCACGGGCACGCGCTCTATCTCCTCCTCCACCTGCAGGCGGCGGTCGCGCCGCACCGCCTCCGACTGCCGCTCCAACGTCGCGGCCAAAGGGACGCCGAACTCCAGCGCCTCGGCCACGGCGTCGGCGAAGCGGAGCAGCGCCGGGCTCCCGAGCTCGTCCGCCACGCGCCGGAGGGCGTCCGCACGGGTCTCGAGGCCGAGCGACCACGAGAGCCTCGCCTGTCCGAGCCGCTCGGCCAGCACCGTGTCGTGCCGCTCGAGGTAGAGGGCCAGCGCCCCGTCGAACGACAACCCGGCGTGGAGCCCCAGGGCAAGGATGTCGAAGAGCTCCGGCATCTCCCGGGCGGCCGCCGACCGCTCGGCCGCAGCGCGGGACGCCTCCTCCATGCGGCGCACCGGGGCGAGCCCCGCGAGGCTCCCGAGGGCACGGGCGATCGGGTCGGCCCCGGCCCTGCGCACCGGCACCACCGGCCCTCCCGCCGTGAGGGCCCAGGCCGCCCCGAACGCCGCGGCGGACGCCAGCGGCGGCCACGGGCTCACTGTTCCACCCGCGCCATGATCCTCCTCATGGCCGCCAGGGCGCAGAGGTCCAGGACCACGGCCACTGCCATGCACCCGGCGCCGACGGGCGTCGCGCAGCCCGCCCTGAAGTCGGGCGAGATCAGGGCGAGGATCGCCACGAGCAGCACGGGGAGCACCATCACCACGGCCGCCGAGAGGCGCACCTGGGCCGTCTTGGTGCGGAGCAGGCCCGCGAGGCCCTCGCGCTCCTCCACGAGCACCGCCGAGCGCTCGAGGAGCCCCGCCATGGGGGCGCCGGTGCGCTGCGAGATGACCAGCGCGCACGACAGGAGCCCCATGGACGGGTCGGCCACGCCGGCAGCGGCCACGTCCAGCGCGCGGGCCACCGACGACCCGCAGTCGAGCTCGAACGACCCGCGGAGGAACGCCTCGCCCACCGTCCCCCGGCCGTGCCGGCCCACGTAGGTCATGGCCTGGGCCATGGTCTGGCCCGACGCCAGGCCGCTGGCGAGCGAGCGGTACGCGTCGGGGACGGCCCGGGCCTCCTCCTGCGCAGCCCGCCGCCCCTCGGCGGCGCCCCACGCCGCCACGGCGCCCCAGCCGAGGGCGAGGCCCAGGAGCGCCCCGCCCGCATCCAGGGTCGCCGCCGCGCCGGCCGCCGCGGCGACCGGCCCCGCGAGGGCGACCGCGCCCCGTGCGCCGTCGGCGCCGCGCACCCGTCCGGAGGCCGCGACGCGCCCCACGGCGAGCCCGAGCCCGGCGGGGAGCCAGGGGGCCGAGAGGGCCGCCCGCACCGTGCGCGACCCACCCACCGCGGCGAGCAGGCGCCCCACGCGGGCCCGGGGCCCCACGCCCCGCCTGCCGGGGACCGCGCAGGCCGCGGCCGCGAACGCCGCTGCCGCCGTCAGCCCAAGCTCGAGCGCCATGCCGCCACCTCCCCCTCGTCCAGAAGACCGCCTGCGAGCCCCTCGGCCACGAAGTCCGGCTCGCGCACCAGCTCCCACCGATCGGACACCTCGTCGTAGGCCACCAGGGGCTCCAGCGCCACGGTGCCGCCCGGCGCGCGCCCCACGGCGCTCGCCGACGTGACCCTCCGCGCGCCGCCTGCCAGGCGCTTGCCCATGACCACGAGGTCGAGCCCGCTCGCCACCTGCTCCTCGATGAGGGAGGCCGGCACGTCCATGCCGAGGCGGGCCATGAGGACGAGCCTCACCACGGCCTCGTGCTCGCTGCCGGCGTGCAGGGTCGTGAGCGACCCGTCGTGGCCGGTGCACATCGCCTGCAGCATGTCGACCGCCTCGCCCCCGCGGACCTCGCCCACGACGATGCGGTCGGGCCTCATGCGCAGGGCGTTGGTCACGAGGTCGCGGATGGTCACCGCCCCCGTCCCCTCGATGGACGCGCCGCGCGCCTCCAGACGCACCACGTGCAGACTGGGGTCGAAGGCGAGCTCGGCCGAGTCCTCGATGGTGACGATCCGCTCGCCGGCCGGGATCTCCAGCGACAGGGCGTTCAGGAGCGTGGTCTTTCCCGACCCCGTGCCGCCCACCACGGCCACGTCCTGCCTGAGGCGCACGGCCCACGAGAGCAGCGAGGCGTACCAGGCGGGGATGGACCCCAGCTCCACGAGCCGCGCCAGGGACCCGATCCGTCCCGTGAACCGCCGGATGGTCACGGCGGGGCCGTCCACCGCCACGGGCGCGATCACTGCGTTCACACGGTCGCCGTTGGCGAGGCGGGCGTTCACGATGGGGCACGACTCGTCGAGGCGGCGTCCCAGAGGGGCGAGGATGCGGTCGACCACGAGCATGATCTGGTCGGGAGACTCGAACACGCGGGGCGCCTCGACGATGCGGCCGTCGCGCTCGAAGTAGAGCGACTGCGTGCCGTTGACCATGATCTCGGTGACCGACGGGTCGTCCATGAGCGGCTGGAGGAGCCCGAGCCCCAGGATCTGGTCGAGCACCTCGCGCCGCACCCGCTCCCGGGCCTCGGGCGGGAGGCTCGCGTAGCCCTCGCCGTTGAGCAGCGCGTCGCACGCCACGGAGAGCTCCTCCCGGGCGCGTGCCGGCTCCTCCTCGCGCACGAGCCGGGCCACGTCGGCAAGCCCCAGGCGGTCGACGAGGTCGCGGCGCAGGGACTCGCGGACCGGGCCCTCGGGATCTTCCGCGGGCACGCCCCCTCCCTGGGAGCGCACCCGTCCCAGGAGGCCCATCAGCCGGCCGCCTTGGCGAAGCTGAACACCGATCGGCGCCGCACCACCTTGGCGTCGCGGGCCTTGCGCGCGCCGTCGCAGTCGGGCAGGCACCCGAGGTCGGCGAGGAGCTTGGCCGCCACCGACGCGCACGACGTGGAGAAGTCGTTGTCCAGCCCCGCGAGGTCGGGCGCGTGACCGGCGCTCAGGAGCTCGGCGACGTCGAGCGACCCCTCGAGCACCCTGAACGAGCGCGCCCCCTCGAGCCCCATGGAGGCTCGGGTCATGAACTCCTCGTCGCGGCGCCGCGGGTCACATCGGTTCATGAGCCGCACCAGGCGAGTCCTTGCCACCCCGAGGCGCACGGCCAGCGCCGCGGCCCGAGCGAGCGACCCGATGGCGCCCGCGCGCTCGTCCCCCACGATCACGAGGCGGTCCGCCCCTTGGGCCGCGGCGGCCACCTCGTCGCCCCAGGCCGACGACGTGTCGACGACCACGAGGTCGAACCGGTCGCGCAGGGCCCCGAGGAGCTCGGCGGCGCGTGGTGCCACGGCCTCGGCGTACTCGGGCCGCTCGCACGGGCCGAACAGCACGAGGTTCTCGGCAACGCGCACGCCGCAGCGGTCGAGCGCCCCCGCGGTCGCGCCGTCGGAGACCGGTGTGAGGTCGGCGGGACCCGGCAGGCCGAAGTACCCGAACAGGTTACCGAAGGTGAGGTCGAGGTCAACGAGTGCCACCTTGAGGCCCCACCGGGCGCAGGCGAGGGCCATGAGGGCCGCGACGGAGCTCTTGCCCACGCCGCCCCTCCCGCTCGCCACGCAGATGAGACGCCCGTGGCCGGCCGGGAGCGACCGGACGCGCTCTCGGGCGTCGTCGCACTCCCCGGGCGTGTCGGCAGTCACACAGTCGGGCTCGTCGAGCCCGTCGGCCGCAGGGGGCGCTGCCGGCACCTCCGGCCGCGAGTCTGGGAGACCCCCTCCCGGGCCTACCTCCGGAGGGGCCGGCTCCACCCCCTCCCGCGGGTCGAGCACCTCGGTCACCCCGGCCTTGGCCGCACGGCTCACGAGCGACCCGGAGGCACCGCGGACGGCCAGCACCACCCGGGGGGCCCGGCCGTCGGCGGCCACGGCGGCCGCCACGTTCACCGGCTCCACCGGCAGTCCCGCCCCCACGGCCACGCAGGGGGCCGGGTCGAGGCCCGACGCCAGCGAGCGGGCGAGCGCGGGATCGCCCGACTGTATCGTCTGACACCCCGGGGCGAGCCGCCCCACCAGGGCGCACACCTCGCCGCGCTCCCCCTCGCCGGCACACACCAGCCACGTCGCACCCATGGCGACCCCCTTCCTCAGGCGCCCTCGGGCGCGTCCACGACGTCATCGCCGGCACCGCCGGCATCCTCGGGCCCCACGGTCTGGGGCGCCGCACTCGACGAGAGGTCCCCCACGTCGTCGGCGGGCCGCACCAGGCGGAGGGTCCCGTCCGCGCTGGCCGTGACCACCGGGGCCACGTCGTCGGCCGGCACCGCAAGCGTGAGCGACCCTCCCTGCCCGCCGCGCTGCCCCGACGCCGCCAGCACCGAGACGTCCCGGGCCAAAAGACGGGTCGTCCCGTCGGAGCACCGGAAGGCCGCCAGGGCCGTCCCGACACCCACCTCCGCCGGCACCCCGGTCCGCTCGCCCACGGGCACGGTGACCGCCACCTTGCCCGACGGCACGGCCACGGAGTCGCCGCCCTGCGAGAGGTGCACGTCGCACACCGGCATGCCGCGGGAGAGCGGCGAGGTGACCGGGACCCCGGAGACGTCGTCGAGCGACGTGAGCGCACCCTCGGGGACGAGGTCGACGAGCCATTCCTCGAGGGCGCAGTTAGCGGCACCGAGCTCGTCACCCGCAGACACCGCTTCCGTGGCGACGACCACCTGCGCGACCTCCCCGCCGTAGCGCTCCAGCGCCTCGTTGCGCCGTGCCTCCGCCTGGTCGCGCACCTGCTCGCCGTAGGCCAGGGCGGAGAGAAGCGCGAGCACGGCGAACGCGCTCGCTGCGACAATTCGAAATCGCTTGGACATACCCGCCTCCTCCACTGGTCCCGGTCGACACCCATCATGGGCCACCGGTTCAATGAAGGCGGTCTTTACCTGCGAATTCGCTTGTCAATCGACTGACATCCGCCTGACCGGCTTCTGACGCCGGCTGTCAGATGCTCTGCACGAAAGCGCTGACACGTCCCGAAGGTAACGCAACCGGTTGCCATGAACTGTCATCGATCAATGAATTCGGATATCTGTCATCCGCCA
>CBCSOI010000121.1:0-5151 GCA_965141595.1 uncultured Atopobiaceae bacterium
GGGACAGGACGCACCTCGAGGGGCCCTCCGGGGCCCCTTTTCCTTTGGGCGGGGACAATTGTGACAGTGCTCCCGTCGCCAACCCGGGGTTCCCTTCCCTCAATCATTTTGCGGGCCGTCCTTAGGACGGCCCTTTCTTTTTGCCTCTATGCTTTTGCTGGTAAGCGCCGTGATCGTGCGATCAGATAACTGTCCGTATATCTAAAATTAGGCACTACCGTTCACGGACCACATCGGGCGTTCGTCCGATTGTCCTCATTATTAGGCCCTAATCTGTGCAGAATCTAGTTGTTACGGGCGTGTGTCGCCCTTGGCAGGCTCATTCCTCGACAGCAGAAGGTGGTCGGTCGCCGTGTCCAAGGCATTGGTATTCGGAAGCATGAACATGGACCTCTCCATCTGCTGTGCCCGTATCCCCGCTGCGGGGGAGACCATCGACGGCGACTCCTTCATCACCAACCCCGGTGGCAAGGGCGCCAACCAGGCGGTCGCAGCCTCCCGTATGGGTGCCCCGGTCGTCATGGTGGCGGCGGTGGGCGACGACACGTTCGGCTCTGTGCTCCTCGGGTGTCTCGACGGTGCCGGCATCGATGTCTCCGCGGTAAGGACCGTCCCCGAGGTTCCCACAGGCACCGCCGCTATCATCCGCGTGGACGGCGACAACCGTATCATCCTCGACCACGGCGCCAACCACTGCCTCTCCGCCGACGACGTCTGCGACGTCGTCGACCGCCTCGGCGAGCCGGGGGACGTCTTCCTCACGCAGTTCGAGTGCGACCCCGATGCCACGGCCGCCGCTCTGGCCCACGCCCACGACTGCGGGCTCTTCACCATGGTCAACCCTGCGCCCGCCCGGGCCATCCCCGACGGCTTCTGGCGTTCCGTCGACTACCTCTGCATGAACGAGACGGAGTGCGAGACCATCACCGGCGACTTCCCGTTCGGTCCCGAGGATGCCTCCATGGCTGCTCGCAAGATCGCCGAGAGGGGCGTCTCGCAGGTGGTCGTCACCATGGGCTCCAAAGGGGCCTACGGCTACGACCGCGGCGAGGAGTGCTTCATCCCCGCGCAGCGGGTCGAAGCGGTGGATACCACGGCCGCCGGCGACACCTTCATCGGCGCCATGGTCTCCGGGCATCTCATGGGCATGGGGTTCAGGGAGTCCATGGAGCTTGCCACCCGCGCGAGTGCCCTCACGGTGCAGCGGGTCGGCGCCCAGCAGTCCATCCCATCCCTTGCCGAGGTCAACGCCTCGTTCTAGGTATCCCGCCGCACGCCCCCGACGCGTCCTCGGAGGGGCGCCGGCCCGTATGAGGAGGTTCGCATGAAGAAGCTCGTCCTCGACCTCGATGTGGGCATCGACGACACCCTCGCCGTTGCCTACGCCCTTGCGAGCCCGGAGGTGGAGCTCGTCGGCATCACCACCACCTACGGAAACGTGACCACGGAGCGGAGCACCGCCAACGCCCTCGCTGTGTGCGCGCTTCTCGGCTCCCCCGACATCCCGGTGTACCCCGGCCTTCCCTGCGCCAGCTTTGCCGACGACTTCGCGGTGCAACCCGTCTCCGCCTTCATCCACGGCGAGAACGGCGTCGGTGAGGTGGGGGTTCCTGCCAGCGACCGGGCGCCTCAGGGGCAGGGGGCCGTGGACTTCATCGTCGAGGCGGTGCACCGGTGGGGGAAGGACCTCGTCTATGTCCCCACCGGTCCCCTGACCAACCTCGACGCCGCCATCGCCCAGGACCCGTCCATCGTGGACGGGGTGGGGCGCGTGGTCCTCATGGGCGGCGCCCTCACTGTGCCGGGCAATGTGACGCCGTGGTCCGAGACCCCGACGCCGCGGACCGCGTCTTCCGCTCGGGCGTCCCGGCCACCATGATCGGCCTCGACGTGACCCTCCAGACGCTGCTCACCTACCGTGAGACCGCCCTCTGGCGCAAGACGGGCACCGAGGCGGGCGAGCGTCTCGCGGACATCACCGACTACTACATCAAGGCCTACGAGACCACCGCGCCGCACCTGCACGGGTGCGGCCTCCACGATCCCCTGGCGTGCGCCGTCGCCGTGGACCCGACCCTCGTGGAGTGCCTCCCCATCAACATGATGGTCGACGTCGAGGGCCCCACCCGCGGCCGCACCATCGGCAATCCCGAGCTGCTCAACGACCCGGACAAGACCATGGAGGTGGCCGTGCGCGTGGACGTCGCACGGTTCCTCGACGAGTTCATGGGCCGCATCACCCGTCTCGTCTCCTCCTGCAGGTAACCACCACCTCGACCCCATAAGGAGCATCGCCCATGGAACTCTCCAAATCGGAGCTCGCCTCCTATCTCGACCACACCCTCCTCAAGCAGGACGCCACGGCGGACGCCATCGACCGCGTCGTGGCGGAGGCCCGCGAGATCGGCGCGGCCTCGGTCTGCGTCAACCCCTACTGGGTCGCCCGCGTGAGCGAGGGGCTCGCCGGGTCCGGTGTGAAGACCTGCACGGTCGTCGGCTTCCCCCTGGGGGCCACCACCACGGCGTCCAAGGTCGCCGAGACGGCCGAGGCCCTGGCGAACGGGGCCGACGAGGTCGACATGGTCATCAACGTCGGCGAGCTCAAGGCGGGCAACGACGACGCCGTGCGGGCCGACATCGAGGCCGTGGCGGGGACCGTCCACGAGGCGGGCAAGCTGCTCAAGACGATCGTCGAGACCTGTCTGCTCACCGACGACGAGATCCGCCGTGCGAGCGAGCTCGCGGCCGCCGCCGGGACCGACTTCGTGAAGACCTCCACGGGCTTCTCCACCGGCGGGGCCACGGCCCACGACGTGGCGATCATGCGCGAGGCGGTCGGTTCGGACCTCGGCGTCAAGGCGTCCGGCGGCATCCACAGCTACGAGGAGGCCATGGAGATGCTCGAGGCCGGCGCCAACCGCCTGGGCGTCTCCGCATCGCTCGCGATCCTCGCCGGCGCCCCGGACGACGCGGCCTAGGCACACCGCCCGACACGCACCCACACAACCGAGAGGGGCCCTCCGGGGCCGTTCGAGGTCCCCCGGAGGGGCCCCGGGGACCCCTCTGTCGCAATGCAGCGGATGGAGGAAGACATGGACCCTCGTTACCGGCGCATATTCGTCATCGTGCTCGACGCCATGGGGGTGGGGGAGGCGCCCGACTCGGCGGCCTTCGACTGTGCCGGCGCCGACACCCTCGGGTCGATAGCCCGCACCTACGGCGGCTCGCTCGCGGTGCCCAACCTGGTGTCGTTGGGCCTCGGCAACATCCGTGCAGACGACCCGCTACCCGGTGTTCCTCCCGTGGAGTACCCGCGGGGCTGCTACGGGAGGACGACCGTGACGTCCAACGGCAACGACTCCATCGACGGCCACTGGGAGATGATGGGCCTGCCCGTTCGCTTTGACATGGGGCACTACCCCGACGGCTTCCCCCAGTGGCTCGTGGACGACCTCGAGGCGTTCTCGGGCAGGAGGATGCTCGTCAACCGCGCCTACTCCGGCACGGAGGTCATCCGCGACCACGGTGAGCAGGCCGTCGAGGAGGGTGCCGTCATCCTCTATACCTCCGGCGACTCCGTGCTCCAGCTGGCCGCGCACACGGGCGTGGTGCCGCTCGAGGAGCTCTACCGCCTGTGCGAGCACGCCCGTGAGAGGGTGAACGGCCCCGAGGTGGTCATGGGGCGCGTCATCGCGCGCCCGTTCGTGGGTGAGTGCGCCGGCTCCTTCTCGCGCACGTCGGACCGCCGTGACTACGGGCTCGCCCCCACCGGCCCCACCGACATGGACCGGCTCGTGGAGGCGGGGCTCGACGTCCTCGCCATCGGCAAGATCGGCGACCTCTTCTCCGGCCGGGGCATCACCCGCAGCTGGCACAACGAGTCGAACATGGACGGCATGGACCACGTCGACGAGGCCGTGGCCTCGGATTTCCGCGGCCTGTGCTTCGTGAACCTTGTGGACTTCGACACCGTCTACGGGCACCGCCGCGACCCCGTGGGGGAGGGCAGGGCCCTCATGGACTTCGACGTCCGGCTCGGCCGCGTCATGGCCGCCCTGGGCCCGGACGACCTGCTCATGATCTGCGCCGACCACGGCAACGACCCCTGCTACAAGGGCACCGACCACACGCGCGAGCTCGTGCCGCTGCTGGCCTTCTCGCCGTCCATGGCCCGCCCCGGCCAGGACCTGGGCACCAGACCCACGGCTGCCGACCTCGGTGCCACGGTGCTCGACAACTTCGGCGTCGAGGGGACGGGCGAGGGGACGAGCTTCCTCCCCCTCGTCTCCTGACGGACGCCGGACCCACCAGCCGCAACGTCGAAAGGAACCACGATGGCAACCCCGCACAACACGGCGGAGCGCGGCGACTACGCGCCTGTCTGCCTCCTCCCCGGCGACCCCCTCCGTGCCCGCTACATCGCCGAGAACTACCTCGACGGCGCCCGCCAGGTCAACGCGGTCCGCAACTGCCTTGGCTACACGGGCACCTACAAGGGTGTCCCCGTGTCGGTCCAGGCCTCCGGCATGGGTATCCCCAGCCTCTCCATCTACGTGAACGAGCTCGTCCGCTTCTACGGCGTCAAACGCATCATTCGCCCCGGCTCCGCGGGCGGCGTGGGCAGGGACGTCCACATCCGCGACATCGTCCTCGCCCAGGGCTCCTCCACCGACAGCGACGTCGCCGCAAGCGCCCTCGGGCCCCAGATACACTATGCTCCCCTCGCCGACTTCGGCCTGCTCGACCGGGCCTACCACATCGCCTGCGACCGGGGGCTCCCGGTCAAGGTGGGCGACGTCTTCGCCGCCGACCTCTTCTACAACGACGACATCGACAACGGGCTGCTTGCCGACTACGGCGTCCTGGCCGTGGAGATGGAGTCGGCCGGCCTCTACCTCCTCGGGGCCCGGCTCGGCTTCGAGGCCCTGTCCATCCTCTCGGTCTCCGACATGATCGTCGGCGAGGGTGAGGCGCTCACCGCCGAGGAGCGCGCCTCCTCCCTCGACGACATGATCGCCCTGTCGCTCGAGACCGCGATCGCGGAGTAGGGGAGGCAGCCAGGAGGATGGTCGACGTCATCGATACCAAGCGCAACGGCGGCGAGCTCACCGAGGAGCAGCGGGAGATCCTCGGCTTTTTCTACGGCAGCGA
>CBCSOI010000122.1:0-5141 GCA_965141595.1 uncultured Atopobiaceae bacterium
CCACGGGCGTCCTCTCCCGATACGCCAGGCTCGTCACCAGCGCAGACAAGGCGGCCTACCTGTCATGAGAGACCAGGACCGCATCCCGGCCCAGGCCGGGTCCAACACCGTCGCCGACAAGGTCGCCCGCCGCGCCCGGGCCATCGAGGGCCGCCCCTTCGGCCCCGGCAGCAACACGGAGCACGAGGGAAAGACCATGACCGGCGCGCAGGCCATCATCGCCAGCCTCGAGGCCGAGGGCGTCGACACGCTCTTCGGCTACCCGGGCGGCCAGGCCATCAAGATCTACGACGCCCTCTACGACTCACCTAAGATCCGCCACGTCCTCGCCCGCCACGAGCAGGCCGCCACCCACATGGCCGACGGCTACGCCCGCGCCACGGGCAAGGTGGGCGTGGTGCTCGTCACGAGCGGCCCGGGCGCCACCAACACCGTCACCGGCATCGCCACCGCCTACATGGACTCCATCCCCCTGGTGGTCATCACCGGCCAGGTGACCCGCGGCGTCATCGGCACGGACGCCTTCCAGGAGTCCGACATCGTGGGCATCACCATGCCCATCGTCAAGCACAGCTTCCTGCTGCAGTCCACCGACGACCTCACCCGCACGTTCCGCGAGGCCTTCTACATCGCCTCCACCGGCCGCCCGGGCCCTGTGCTCATCGACGTCCCGAGCGACCTCTCCGGCGCCGAGATGGTCTTCCACTACCCCGACTCCGTGAACCTGCCCAGCTACCGCCCCACCTACAAGGGCAACGCCAAGCAGGTGCGCGCCTGCGCCGAGCTCATCCGCTCCGCAAAGCGGCCGCTGCTCTACGCCGGCGGCGGCGTCGTGGCCAGCCACGCGTGCCAGGAGCTCACGGAGCTGGCCGAGAGGATGCGGATCCCCGTCATCACCTCGCTCATGGGCAAGGGCGCCATGCGCTGCTCCAACCCGCTCAACCTGGGCCCCGTGGGCATGCACGGCTCCAAGTACGCCAACATGGCCGTCATGGAGTGCGACCTGCTCATCGCCTGCGGCGCGCGCTTCTCCGACCGCATGACCGGCAAGGTCTCGGAGTTCGCGCCCCACGCCAAGATCGTGCACATCGACATCGACCCGGCCGAGATAGGCAAGATCGTGAACCCGGACGTCCCCATCGTGGGCGACGTCAAGGTGGTGCTCGACGCCGTCAACCGGCGTCTCGACGAGACCGGCGCCGAGCCCGTGGGCGAGGCCTGGTGCCGCGAGGTCTTCGGCTGGCGCGAGCGCTGGCCCTTCTACACCTCGGACTTCGCGGACTTCCCCGACAAGATCGCGCCGGAGGTCCTGCTTCGCCAGCTCTCCGACAAGCTCGACCCGGAGCGCTCCATCGTCACCACCGAGGTGGGCCAGCACCAGATGTGGGCCCTCCAGAACATCCACCGCGAGCACGCCCGCACGTTCATCTCGTCCGGCGGCCTCGGCACCATGGGCTTCGGGTTCCCCGCGGCCATCGGCGCCAAGCTGGGCTGCCCCGAGGACGAGGTCGTGTGCGTGGCCGGCGACGGCTCGTTCCAGATGAACAGCCAGGAGATGGCCACGGCCGCCATCAACCGCGTGCCCGTGAAGGTGCTCGTCGTCAACAACCGCGCCCTCGGCATGGTGCACCAGTGGCAGACGCTCTTCTACGACCGCCGCTACTCGTTCACCGAGCTCGACCCGGTGCCCGACTTCGTGAAGCTCGCCGACGCCTACGGCTGGGAGGCCGCGCGCATCACCCGGCCCGAGGAGGTCTCCGACGCCCTCGATGCCATGCTCGCCGCCGACGGCCCCTACCTCCTCGACGTCCAGATCCCGGCCGACCAGACCGTCTACCCCATGGTGGCCCCCGGCGCCCCCATCGACGACATCATCGGCGCCCTCGACGTGACCCTGGGCGGCGTGCGCGTGACCGAAAAGGGATTCGGCAGCGCCGGGCACCCGCCCGTGCCCGGAGACGACGATGATGAGAAGGGGGCTGAGTGAGGATGAACTACCTGCTCTCCATCCTGGTCGAGAACAAGCCCGGCGTGCTGTCGCGCATCACCGGCCTGTTCAGCCGCCGCGGCTTCAACATCGAGTCCCTCTCGGTGGCCCCCACCGAGGACGAGTCGCTCTCCCGCATGACCGTCATCGTGGAGGCCGACGAGGTGGGCTTCGAGCAGATCTGCAAGCAGCTCCACAAGCTCGTGAGCGTCTTCAAGATCAGCGACCTCACCTTCGAGGGTGCCGTGGAGCGCGAGCTCGTGCTGTTCAAGGTCCAGGCCCCGCCCGAGCGCCGCCACGAGGTCATCGAGATCGCCAACGTCTTCCGCGCCAACGTCGTGGACGTGGGCCGCGCCACCCTCACCATCGAGGCCACGGGCACGGCGAGCAAGCTCGACGCCATGGAGGACCTCTTCCGCGGCTCCCACGACGCCTGACCCATCCGGCCCCGGTGCGCCCGGGGCGTCCCAACCGGTTCGACCCGCCCCTCCGGGCGGAGAACGTGTCACCCAAGCAACAAAGGAGAGAACATGGCCGTCACCATCTGCTACGAGAACGACTGCGACCCCAACGTCATCCGGGGCAAGAAGGTCGCCGTCCTGGGCTACGGCTCCCAGGGCCACGCCCACGCCCTCAACCTCATGGACTCCGGAGTGGACGTCCGCGTGGGCCTGCGCGAGGGTTCCGCCAGCGCCCAGGCCGCCGAGGAGGCCGGCCTCAAGGTCGTGCCCATGGACCAGGCCGTCAAAGAGGCCGACGTCGTCATGATCCTCACCCCCGACGAGACCCAGCCCGCGGTCTACGAGAGGTACGTGGCCCCCAACCTCAAGCCCGGCGACACCCTGGCCTTCGCCCACGGATTCAACATCCACTACGGCTACATCAAGGCCCCCGAGGACGTGAACGTCATCATGTGCGCCCCCAAGGGCCCCGGCCACATCGTGCGCCGCCAGTACACCGAGGGCTCCGGCGTGCCCGACCTCGCCTGCGTCTACCAGGACGCCACCGGAGACGCCTGGGACATCGCCCTGTCCTACTGCTGGGGCGTGGGGGGCGCCCGCTCCGGCATCATCAAGTCCACCTTCAAGGACGAGACCGAGGAGGACCTCTTCGGCGAGCAGGCCGTGCTCTGCGGCGGCCTCGTGGAGCTCGTGAAGGCGGGCTTCGAGACCCTGACCGAGGCAGGCTACCCGCCCGAGCTGGCGTACTTCGAGGTCTACCACGAGATGAAGATGATCGTGGACCTCATGTACGAGAGCGGTATCCACTTCATGAACTACTCCATCTCCAACACCGCCGAGTACGGCGAGTACTACGCCGGCCCCAAGGTGATCAACGAGGAGAGCCGCGCCGCGATGCGCCAGATCCTGGCCCGCATCCAGGACGGCTCCTTCGCCGAGGAGTTCGTGGCCGACTGCAACGACGGCCACCGCTGGCTGCTCGAGCAGCGCGAGGCCATCAACAGCCACCCCATCGAGGAGACCGGCGAGCAGATCCGCTCCATGTTCAGTTGGATCAAGAAGTAGGACCCGTGGGGCCATCGGGTTTTGGCCGCGGCCGGTCGGGCGACCCCGACCGGCCGCGGCTTTTTTCGATGGGTAACGGCAATATCAATCGTCGCTCTCGCTCAGAAGATGCCTGGCTGACAAGGCGTGGCCTGCTCGCTTTGGTTGCGGCGAGCGGTCATGCTCCTTATCAAATTCCATACATGTATGGATGAGCGCCCATACCGGATAAACAGTCCGGTATGGGCGCTGTTGCCGCATAAAAGCGAGAGGTTGCCGCCTTGATAAGGAGCACGGCCGTGGCTGGGAGGCGCTTCCCCCGGCGGCCGAGACGCGCGCCCCCCGCCATCGCCGACCGCCCGCTTGCCGCCACTCCGCCGGAACCAAGGATCCCTTCTTGACGAGAGACCAATGTGATATCACAATGACCTCAGCTCGCGGCCAAAGGGGTCGCGGCTCTGAGAGGAGAGTCCCATGACCGTCGAGAAGCGAATCGGTGCCCCGTCCGGCTGGCCGGTGCTCTGCGGACTGGTTGCCGCCGCCGTGGCCGACGTCGCCTTGTACATCGTCTCGTGCGCCGCGCTCGCGGCCGGGACGGACGGCCTGTGGCCCGGGCTCCTCCTCACAGGGGCCATCCTCCTCACCCTCGCGATCATCGTGCTCTCCATCGGCTTCTTCACCGTGCAGCCGGGCCAGGCCCGCGTGTGCGTGCTGTTCGGCCGCTATGTGGGCACCGTGCGCTCCGAGGGCTTCCACTGGGCCAACCCCTTCCTGAGCCGCAGTCTCGGGCCCAGCGACGTCGTGGACGTGGTCATGGGCACCGGTTCCGAGGACTCCAAGGGCCTCCCGCTGCCCAAGGGCCTCTCCACCAAGGTGAGCGTGCGTGCCCGCACCCTCAACGGCGAGCGCCTCAAGGTCAACGACCGCGTGGGCAACCCCATCGAGATCGCAGACGTCGTGGTGTGGCACGTGGAGGATACGGCCAAGGCCCTGTTCGACGTGGACGACTACCCCAGCTACGTGGCCATGCAGGCCGAGACGGCCCTCCGCCACGTGGCGAGCATCTACCCCTACGACCATGCCGGCGACTCCTCGGATGCCTGCGACGTCATCACGCTGAGATCGAACGTCGAGGAGGTCTCGGCGGCCCTGCGCGAGGAGCTCTCCCGCAGGCTCGAGGGGGCCGGCGTGGTGGTGGACGACGCCCGTCTCACGCACCTGGCCTACGCCTCGGAGATCGCCCAGGCGATGCTCCGCCGCCAGCAGGCCGAGGCCGTCATCGCCGCGCGCCGCAAGATCGTGGAGGGTGCCGTGGGCATGGTGGAGATGGCGGTGAACGAGCTCGCCGCCGGCGGCTCCGTGGACCTCGACGACGAGCGCCGTGCCGCCATGGCCTCCAACCTCATGGTGGTGCTCTGCGGCGACTCCGAGGCCCATCCCGTGATCAACGCCGGATCGCTCTACTAGCCCATGGCGCGAAAGCAGTACCCGCTGCGCGTGGACCCGGAGATATGGGCGGCGGTCCAGAGGTGGGCCGACGACGAGATGCGCAGCGCCAACGGCCAGGTGGAGTGGATCTTGCGCGACGCGCTCCGACGCGCCGGGCGCCTCCCCAAGCGCGACGGCGCGGAGGACGGCGACGGCGGGGG
>CBCSOI010000123.1:0-5126 GCA_965141595.1 uncultured Atopobiaceae bacterium
CTCGGGCCCGGAGTCGGGGGGCACGTCGACGGGGCCGGCCGCGGCGCGGGGAGCGGGGCCCGCCCCCTGCTGCCTCCGGACGCCGAAGCGGCGAGGCTCCGACGGCGTCCCGGGCTTTGCGGCGTGCTTGGCGTGTCTTGGCGTACGGGACGACCCGTCGCTGTAGGGGTTGTTCGCCATGGTCTCCTCGATATGCGGGCCCGCGCCCGTGCCTCGGCAATGGTTACCCCTGCATCTTAGACGGTTTGGCAACCCCGGATACCCGCCCGCCGGCCGCATCGGTACCCGCGAACGTGAAAACGGGCCCCTCTCCGCAGCAACTCCACGGAGAGGGGCCCGTCTGCAAGGCGCTGGAAAGCGATGCTACCGCCGCGCCACGGCCGTCGCGCGGTGCACGGTGCTCGCCGAGAGGGCCCAGCAGACCACCATGTAGCCGCCGTAGACCACCACGAACACCAGGGAGCCCATGGCCGTGGCCCCCACGATGTCGAAGGGGGTGACGAGCGAGACGATCTCGCCCACCTTGGTGAGGGCGACGGCGGAGTGGGCCACGCCCACGGCCAGAGGCAGCAGGAAGTAGAACAGCACCTGGCTGAACAGGGAGCGGTCCTGCAGGCCCCGCGGGCAGCCCAGCTCGTCGAGCAGGCGGTAGCGCCCGGAGGAGTCGGCCACGCCGGAGAGCATCTGGATGGCGAGCACCGCGGCCACCGACATCACGAGCACGAAGCCGATGTAGACGGCCATGTAGCCCACGAGCCCCGTGAGGCTGCCGGAGCTCTGGCGCTGCTCGGCGAAGGTGATCTGGAACGTGAGGCCGCCCACGGCGCGGCCGTCGACCATGAACCAGTTGGCGAGGCTCGCCTGCTGCTCGTCCACGCCCCGCTCCACGAGGGACCAGGCGGGCAGGGCATGGCCCTCGAAGTAGTCGTCGAAGGCCTGGGCCCGGTCGGCGGGCACCGCGAACTGCAGGTAGGAGGCGGCGGGGGCGAGGCCGGCCACGTCCTCGTCGGGCACCACGAAGGTGCCGGTGTTCTGGCCCGTCCCCGAGTCGAAGAGCGAGGCGCTCTTGTCGGACGCCATGGAGTCCACGGTCAGCTGCCTGCCGGCCACGGTGAGCGGACGGCGCGACGAGAGGACGGCGTCCCAGAAGTCGGTGAAGTAACCCTGGAGGTCGCAGGTGACGATGGCGTGACCGGGCTCCAGCGAGACCGGCTCCATGCCCAGGAGCTCGCGGGTGGCGTTGTAGGACGACAGGGGCTCGAGGGTGGGGATGGAGGCGCCGGCGGAGGACTCGTCGATGCCCGCCGCCTTCCAGTAGCCCTCGCAGCCGGCCTCGCGGGAGATGTCGAGCAGCGACGCGTGGGGCACGGAGCCCGAGCCGTCCACGGCGTACTGGTCGTACGTGTTCGCCTGGGCCGTGCGGGCGCCGTAGGCGGAGAAGTCGATGCCGTGGCTGCGGTACTGGGCCACCATGTCCACCGGAGCGGTGGCGGCTGCCGAGGGGACGCCGTCGTCGTGGGCCATGTTGGCCTCGTCGCCGGCGGAGAAGTAGAACGCGTTCACCGACGCGGTGTAGGGGTTGCAGCGCTCGAGGGAGTCGTTGAGGGAGGTGGCCACCGCCATGCCCGTGGTGACGGACGTCACCGCCAGGAACAGCACCATGGCGGTGACGCCCATGGCGGCCGAGCTGGAGTTGATGCGGCTGGCCACCTGGCGCACGGTGAACATGTGGAGGTCGCGCAGGTAGAAGCGCTGCACGTGCTCGGCGGCCTTCACGAGCACCGTGGGCAGCGCCCAGAAGAGCAGGAACGTGCCCGCGGTGACCATGGCCGTGGTGATGAGGAACTGCAGGTTGGCCATGCCTTCGTCGCCCGAGGTGGCGCCCATCATCACCGGGAAGCCCATGGTGAGCAGGCGCTGGTAGGCCCAGCCGATGAGGCCGAGGGAGACGACGAGGGCCACAGCCGAGACCACAGGGCGCCTGAGACGCACCGACTCGTTGGCGCGGCCGCCGCGCACGAGCTCCACGAGGCGCAGGCGCGAGACGGTCCGGATGTTGAACAGGAGCATGACCGCGAAGGTCACGGCGAAGCACGAGGCCACGGTGACGAGGGCGTCCTTGGAGACGATGAAGCGGAACTCCTTGACCGTCTCGTTGAACATGGCGGCCGAGACGAACACGAGCAGCTGCGAGGCGAAGAGGCCCAGCACGATGCCCAGCACGAAGGCCACGAGCGAGGCGACGAGCGTCTCGACGGCCATGATGAGGCCCACCTGCCCGCGGGTCATGCCGAGGATCTGGTAGAGACCGAACTCCGCCTTGCGGCGTCGCACGAGGAAGTTGTTGGCGTAGACCATGAGGAAGCCGAGGACCACGGCCAGGCCGTAGGTGAGGCCGTGGAGGAGCTCGGCGATGAAGTTGAGGGTCTCGCTCGCCGAGGCTGAGAGGAACTCGCCCTGGGCCCCGATGGTGTTGAAGGTGTAGAAGACCGCCACACCGAGGGCGATGGTGACGAGGTAGACCGCGTAGTCGCGGAACGACCGGCGCAGGTTGCCGAACGCGATCTTAACGAGCATCCCCGCCCCCCATCACCGAGATGACGCGGCTGACCTCCGCGAAGAACTCCTGGCGGTCGCGGTCGCCGCGGCGGATCTCGGTGAAGAGGCTGCCGTCGCGGATGAAGAGCACGCGGTGGCAGTAGCTGGCGGCGTAGGCGTCGTGGGTGACCATGAGGATGGTGGTGTCGTAGTCGCGGTTGAGCCGCTCGAACGACTCGAGGAGCACCTTGGAGTTCTTGGAGTCCAGGGCGCCCGTGGGCTCGTCGGCGAGCACGAGGGCCGGGTCGGCCACGATGGCGCGGCAGGCGGCGATACGCTGGGCCTGGCCACCGGAGACCTGGTAGGGGTACTTGTCGAGCACGTCGGACACGTTGAGGGAGGCGGCCACCTGCTCCGTGCGCTCGCGGATGAACGCCGGCTTGCAGCGGGCGATGGTGAGCGGGAGCTCGATGTTCTCACGGCAGGTGAGGGTGTCCAGGAGGTTGGAGTCCTGGAAGATGAAGCCCAGCTGCGTGCGGCGGAAGTCCGCCAGGGCGCGCTGGCGCATGTGGGCGACGTCGGTACCGTCGACCACGACCTCGCCGGAGGTGGGCCGGTCGATGGTGGCGATGCAGTTGAGCAGCGTGGTCTTGCCGGAGCCCGACGGGCCCATGATGGCCACCGACTCGCCCTTGGCGACGGTGAGGCTCACCCCGTCGAGGGCCCGGGTGGCGCTGGCGAGGCCACCGCCGTATACCTTCACCAGGTCGCGGACCTCGAGGACGTTGGACATGGCGGTTCCTTTCTCTGGGACTCGGTGCCGTGGGGTCGGGGTCAGCGGGAGAAGACCCAGAGGGCCGCCATCATAACCGCGCCCACGACGGTCATGAAGGCCGTCCAGCACGCGAGCTCGACGGTGGACATGGTCCCGTCCAGCACCGCCTGGTTGTTCTCGAAGTAGGTGTCGAGGGCCCGCTTCATCATGGTGCCCCTCCTCACGGGTCGGCGTTTCTTACGACTCCCATGGTGGAGGAGGGCCTTTGGAGCTGCCATCGATTGGGCTTACGGTGGGTGACAGTGCCGTAAGGGAGGACTGGGGGCGGGGCGCTTCTCGGCACCTGCGGCGGCCTTCTCGGCACCTGCGGCGGCCTTCTCGGCACCTGCGGCGGCCTTCTCGGCACCTGAACACGGTTGAGGGCGGGTCCCGGCGTCGGTTTGCGCGGGAACCCGCCCTCCAGGGCGTCCAAGTGCGCGAAATCCGCCCTCAGACGCGTTCAGGTGGGAAAAGGGGCGCCCCTAGACGCGTTCAGGTGCCAGAGGGGGCGCCTCGGGGACCGGTATGCCACGGTGCAGTGCGGCGGTCAGGCCATACGGCGGGCCTCGATTGCCCTGCCGAGGGTGACCTCGTCGGCGTACTCCAGCTCGCCGCCCACGGGTAGGCCGGAGGCCAGCCGCGTCACCTTGACGCCCAGGGGGCGGATGGTGCGGGCCAGGTAGGTGGCGGTGGTCTCGCCCTCCACGTCGGGATTGGTGGCGAGGATCACCTCGGCCACCTCGTCGGAGGAGAGCCGGGCCATGAGCTCGCGCACGTGGAGCTGCTCGGGGCCCACCTTGTCCATGGGCGAGACGACGCCGCCCAGCACGTGGTAGAGCCCGTGGTAGACGCCGGTACGCTCGATGGCCGAGACGTCGCGCGGCTCCGCCACCACGCAGATGGAGGAGCGGTCGCGGGAGGGGTCGGCGCAGACGTCGCAGACGTCGCCCGTGGCGTACGAGAAGCACACGGGGCAGAAGTGCACGAGGCGCTTGACGTCCAGGATGGCCTGGGCGAGGCGCCGGGCCTCCTCGCCGTCCACCGACAGCAGGTGGTAGGCGATACGCTGGGCCGACTTGGGGCCGATGCCGGGCAGGCGCCCGAGCTCGTCGAGGAGCCGGGTGAGCGCGCGGCGGTCGCCGTCGGGGGATGGGACGGGGGCGCGCAGGGACGCCCCCGTGGGGTCGCTGCCGTACAAGGGCTAGAACAGGCCGGGGATGCCCATGCCGCCCAGGTCCATGCCGCCCAGGCCGGTGGCGGAGGCCACCTCGCTGTTGGCGGCCTCGGAGGCGGAGTTGAGGGCGTCGTTGACGGCGGCCAGGATCATGTCCTGGAGCAGCTCGACGTCGTCGGGGTCGAGGGCCTCGGGGTCGATGGCGATGGACTTGAGCTGCATGTCGCCCGAGGCGACCACCTTGACCATGCCGCCGCCGGCGCTGGCGGAGACCTCGAGCTCCTTGGCCTTGTCCTGGGCCTGGGCGAGCTGCTCCTGCATCTTCTTGGCCTGCTGCATGAGCTGGTTCATGTTCACGCCGCCCATGTTGCCGCGGGGCATCCCGCCGCGGGGCATGCGGTTCTTAGCCATGGGGTGACCTTTCTGTCGTGTGGGCGCCGGCGGGGCCGGCGGTGCTGTCACAACTGTAGCGGTCGCGGCGCGTCATTTCACCCGGACACTTTTGTCCCGACACCCGGACACCTTTGTCCCACCCGGGGCCGGGAAGGCCGCGGTCGGCAGACCGAGGACGGTGGAGCGGGGCGGGGCCGATGATTGGGG
>CBCSOI010000124.1:0-5126 GCA_965141595.1 uncultured Atopobiaceae bacterium
ATCGAGCGCGAGGCCGTGTCCGAGCAGGACCGCCCGCTCGTCTCGTCCGTCTTCTACAACCGCATGCGCGACGGCATGCCGCTGCAGTCCGACGCCACCATGGGCTACGTGACCGGCGGCGAGGTGACGGCCGACGACCTCAAGACGGAGTCGCCGTACAACACCTACCTCAACAAGGGCCTGCCGCCGACACCCATCTGCACGCCGTCCATCGAGTGCATCCAGGCGGCGCTCAAGCCGGGGTCCACCGACTACCTGTACTTCCTCATCATCGAGAACGGCGCCTACTCCAATCACACGTTCTCGCGCACCTACGAGGAGCACATGGCCGCCATCGAGCAGGCCAAGCGGGACCAGGCCTCATGAGCGCCGAGCGTGGGGGCACGCCCCTGACCAGACCCTGGGCCCGCTACCACGCGGTCCACGACATCCCCGTGGGGCGCCTTGTGGACGAGGGCGTCCGCCTCGTGCTGCTCGACCGGGACAACACGTGCGTCCCCGGTGACGCCGAGCACGCGCCCGCCGAGGTGGCGGCGTGGTTCGACCGCGCCCGCGCGGCCGGTCTCGCCCTCTGCCTCGTCTCCAACAACTTCCACGGCACGCGGGTGGCGGCGAGCGCCGCCGAGCTGGGCGTTCGCAAGGTGGACCACGCCATGAAGCCCGCGCCGTTCGCCCTGTGGGCCGCCTGCGGCGCCATGGGCGTGCCCACGGAGCAGACGGTGCTCGTGGGCGACCAGGTGTTCACCGACGTCGTGGCGGCCAACCTGGCGGGCGTGCGCCCCATCCTCGTGGACCCGCAGTCCACCGAGGAGCTCTGGTACACGCGGGTCTTCCGTCTCTTCGAGCGGGCCGCCTCGGGCGACCCCGCCTACACCGTCGACCGTACCTGACGCGGCTGTGGCGGCCTTCCTCTCCCTCGCCGTCTGGGCGTCGGTCATCGACGCCCGCGAGCGCAGGCTGCCCAACGCCCTCCTGGCCGCCATGGCGGCCGTCGCCCTGGCCTTCCAGCTGGCCCGGGCCCTCTCCCTGCCGCTCTCGCCATGTCTCCCGTGGCTGGCCGCCCTCGCCGACGGGCTACCCGCCCCCGGCCCCCTGCTCGGGGGCGCCGCCGCCGTGACGGCTGCCGCCGCAGCAGCCGAGCTCTGCGCCCGGCGCCTCGGCAAAGGCGCCATCGGCATGGGCGACGTCAAGCTCCTCGGGTGCTGGGCCGCCCTCCTGGGGTGGGGGCCGGCCGTCGCCGCCATGGCCTGCGGCCTCTGCCTCGGCGCCGCCGTCGCCGCGCTGCGCGGCCGGCGCACGTTCGCCGTCGGCCCGTGGGCCTGCCTCGCGGGCACCGCCGCAGCCTTCCTCTGCGCCTTCGGACCGGTGATACTATCGTTCAGATGAGGCCGGCGAGACGGGGGAGGGGGAGCATGGAACAGGACGGCATGGTCGTGCACGACGACTGCGACCACGTGCTCTTCGTGGGCTTCTCCGGTGCCGGCAAGTCCACGGTGGCCCGCAACCTCGGCCACATGTTCCACCGGCGCTACGTGGACACCGACCGCCTCGTCGAGCGCCGGCTCCACGCCTCGCTGCCCTCGCTCTGGCACCTGAGGGGCGAGGCTGCGTTCCGCGACGCGGAGGCGGGGGTGCTCGAGTCGCTCAAGGCCGAGAAGTCGCTCCTCGTCTCCTGCGGCGGCGGCACCGTGGAGAGCGAGCGCAACCGGCGGCTCATGGGGGAGCTTGGCCATGTGGTCTTCCTCGACGGCACGTTCGAGGACTCCCTCGCCCAGATGCGGTCGATGAGGCGCAGGCCCGACCTCGTCGACCTCGCCCACGCCGCCAGCGTGTACGAGCTCAGACGCCCGCTCTACGAGAGCGTGTGCGACTACCGAGTGGTCATTACCGGGAAGACGTTCGAGGAGGTCGCCTGCGAGTGCGGCGCCCTGCTCTGGGAGGAGGGGCTGCTGTGAGCGAGGAGACCGTGGACGGTACGGCGCCGACCGAGGCCGTCGGGGAGGTCCCCGGGGCCTCCCCGGACGCCCCCGCAGGAGCCGTGGCCCCGCTGCGCCAGACGGTGTCGGCCAACGGCGCCTCGTGCGACGTGCGGGTGGGCGACGGCGTGCTCGAGCGGTTCGGCCGCGACCTCCGGGTCTGCTGCGGCCGCACCGGCACCGCCGCCCTCCTCGTGGAGGGGGGCGCGGACCCGGACCTCGTGGAGTCGCTCCGCCGCCTCGTGACCGACGCCGGCTTCCTCGTGCGGCGCCTGCCCGACGTACCGGGCGCCGGTGCCGCGGACGCGTCGCGGCTTCCCGGCCTCTGGGAGGCGCTCGGCGCGGCCGGCGTCACCTCCTCCGACGCCCTCGTGGCGGTCGGAGGCCGGCGCACGCTGTCGCTGGCGTCGTTCGCCGCCAGCACCTGGTGCGGCGGTACCCCGTTGGCCTGCGTGCCCCTGTCCCTCGACGCCCTCGTGCTCTGCCCGGCCCTGCCGCTGCCGCTCGCCTCGGGCGGCGAGGCCGCCATGGTCTCCGCGCGCTGCCGCATGGCCATGTGCTACGCCGAGCCCGGGACCCTGGACATCGCCGCCCCCACGCCGGGCAACCTCGCCGGCCGCGCCGCCATGGTGGCGGCCGCCGTCTGCGAGTCCCGCGACGCGTTCAACACCTTTGTGATGCGCTCTGAGGCCATGGCCGCCGGCGACGTGGCGGAGATCGCCCGGCAGGCCCTCGAGGCCGCCCGCGGCGTGGGGCGCGTCAGCGCGTCCACGTCCGTGGCCGTGCGTCGGTCGCTCTCCTACGGCGAGACCTTCGCCCGGGCCCTCGGGCGCTTCCTGCCCGAGGTGGGCTGGGGGCCCCGGCTGGGCGAGGGCCTGCGGTTCGCGGCGCGGCTCGCCGTGGGTGCCGTGGAGGGCGACATCGACTTCGTCTTCGCCCAGGACGCCCTGCTCGACCGCCTGTCGGTGACCGAGGTCGCCTGCACCCTCGACCCGGCGGCGCTCGGCCGCGCCTTCCGCGAGGAGGAGCTGGCCCGCACCAACCGCGCCATGGTGGCGCTGCCCCACGCCGTGGGGCGCGTGCGCATGGCCGCCGTGGACGACGCCGTGCTCGAGGAGCATCTCGCCGCGTGGTGCGCGGCGAGGTCGGTACTGTGAACCACGCCCGGGGACGGGCCTGAGAGAAAGGGGAGTGCCGCATGTCCGAGGCACAGGAAGGAAGGGTCGCGCGCCTGCGGGCCCTCATGGGGGAGCGGGGCTACGACGCCGTGGTCCTGCGCAACAACGCCGACCTCCGGTGGCTCACCGGGGCCGAGCGCACCTTCGACGACGAGGTGGCCCACACGGCGGTGGTGACGGCCGACGCGCTGCTGCTGCACACCGACTCGCGCTACTACAACACCTTCATGGAGCGCCTCGGGCCCGACGGCCCCTGGGAGGTCGACATGGGGAGGACGCCCCACGCGGCCTGGGCGGCTCACGCCCTCGCCTCCGCCCGCGCCCGCGTGGCCGCGGTGGAGGACACCGTCGCCGTGGGCTTCGTGGACGACCTCGAGCACGGCCTCGACGTCGAGTCCTGGGCCTGCCTCATGCCCCGTCTCCACGGCGCCATCTCGCGCCTGCGCATGGTCAAGGACGACGAGGAGCTCGCCCTGCTCCGCCGCGCCCAGGAGATCACCGACGCCGCCTGGGAGCACATCCGCTCCTACGTGCGCCCTGGTATGAGCGAGCTCGAGATCCGCGCGGAGCTCGAGCGCTCCATGTTCGAGCACGGCGCCGAGGCCGTCTCGTTCGCCTCCATCGTCGCTGCCGGCCCCCAGGGGGCGAGCCCCCACGCCCAGCCCGGCGAGTACCGGGTGCGGGAGGGCGACTTCGTCACCATGGACTTCGGCGCCCTCTACCACGACTACCACGCCGACATGACCCGCACCCTCGTGGTGGGTGAGCCCTCCGACAAGCAGCGCGAGGTCTACGACGTCGTGCGACGGGCCCACGAGGAGGCCGCCGCGGCCGTCAGGGCGGGCGTCATCGGCGCCGACATCCATCGCATCGCCCAGCGCGTCATCGAGGAGGCCGGATACGGCGACTGCTTCGGGCACGGCCTGGGCCACGGCGTGGGCGTGGAGATTCACGAGGACCCCAACTTCAACCTCCGGTGGGAGGAGCCCGTCCCCGAGGGCGCCGTCGTGACCATCGAGCCGGGCATCTATATCCCCGGCGAGTTCGGCGTGCGCATCGAGGACACCGGCGTGGTGACCGCCGACGGCTACGAACCCTTCACACGCCTTGGGCACGACTTGGAGCGCGCGGGGGAGTAAGCCCGCCACCCGGTTTCTACTTTGAATGAGTTGGTTAAACGCCCCATGGCTCCGCAGACCGGCGCCATGGGGCGTCTCCCATTAAAGGGACAACCGCGGCCGTGTCGGGTGCGGGGCGTCCCGGCTGTCCTGGGGACCGCCGGGACGCTCACTGAGATGTTGGTCGATGGACTGAGATACTAAATCACATGCCGTAGTTGCTAAACTACGTACTGTGGTTTCAACGGATAAAGCCGCAGCATATCCGCGGTCTATAGTCTGTTTTCTGCTATTTGAGCCAAACCTTAATTGAAGGAAGCCGGACATTATAGCGTCATATTTCTGAAAAAGCAACAAAAAATGTCCGGGAGGCCCTATGGCGGAAAAAATCCGCATCCTCGCAGTTCGATGGAGGTGTCTGAGCTATAGTTCATGAAGGTTTTTGTACATGTAAACGACAAGGATAATTTTAGGAGGTTATGTGATGGTAGGTATTGTCCTGGCAAGTCACGGCAAATTCGCCACCGGCATCCAGCAGTCCGGCTCCATGGTCTTCGGCGACCAGGAGAACGTGGCCGCGGTCACCCTGATGCCCAGCGAAGGCCCCGACGACTTCAGGAAGAAGCTGGAGGAGGCTGTCGGCGGCTTCGACAAGGACGCCCAGGAGGAGGTCCTCTTCCTGGTCGACCTGTGGGGCGGCACGCCCTTCAACCAGTGCAGCGCGTTCGCCGACGGCCACGACCAGTGGGCCATCGTCACCGGGCTCAACCTGCCCATGCTCATCGAGGCCTACACCGGCCGCTTCTCCCTGGGCACCGCCCACGAGATCGCGACCAAGGTGTTCGTCGAGGGCC
>CBCSOI010000125.1:0-5079 GCA_965141595.1 uncultured Atopobiaceae bacterium
GATGCCCAAGCCTGACGGACCGACGCCGCATCTCGGCGGCGCCTACTCCTCCTCCAGCAGCTCGAAGCGGAACCGTCCGTCCTCGTAGATGCCGAAGGAGTGGCTGCCATCCTTGGGGATCGACACGCTGCCGGGGTTGAAGACCGTGATGCCGTCGTCGGTCTCCTCGAGCACCTTCACGTGGGTGTGGCCGTAGAGGAAGGCGCTGCCCGGCTGCAGCGGCGGCAGCTTCCCCGGGTTCCACAGGTGGCCGTGGGTGAGCCAGAGGGTGCGGCCGCTCGGGTCGACGACCTCGGCGTAGTCGGCCATGCAGGGGAAGTCGAGGACCATCTGGTCCACCTCGGCTTCGCAGTTGCCGCGCACGGCCACGATGACGGGCGCGAGGGGGTTGAGCATGGCGATGACGCCCTTGGGGTCATAGCCGCGGGGCAGCGCGTTGCGCGGGCCGTGGTAGAGGACGTCGCCGAGGATCAGGATCTTGTCGGGCCGCTCGGCCTCGACGCGCTCCATCAGGCGGCCGCACCAGTAGGCGGAGCCGTGGATGTCGCTGGCGATGAGGTACTTCATGGGCGCTCCTTGGTTGCGGTGGCCGACCCCATTGTCGCACCCGGTCGGGCCCGGTGGCGGCGCATCGGTGGGATGGTCGGGGTGTCCGGTGGCGGGGCATGCCCTGCCGGTACCCATAAGGGCTTCTGCGGGTTGAAAAGCGCCCGCAGAAGCCCTTGCGGGCGATGAGTCGGACATGGAGCTACCCGTAGAACCTTCCATGGGTGGGGGTGGCGGAGATGCGCGGATCCTTGCCGCCGGCGACCGTGGCCGCGCGGAAAAGGCCCCCTGGCGAACGGCTGACCGCTTGCCAGGGGCCTCGAGGTGGCGGATGTAAGAGAACGGCCCGTCTGGAACGGACCCGGACGCCCCCCGGCTGCCGGGCGCGTCCACCGTCTCGTTGCCCGGCCCCCTCGCGTGTCCATAGGACGGCGGCCGCCGAGAAACCCTCCCGACGGCCGCCGCTCCCATTCTCTCGGCGGGCGACGGCGCCGGCCCCACCGGCCCCGTCGCCATGCCGTGCTACTTGTCGGCGTCCGCCTTGTCCACGAGCTCCTCCATGGCCTTGTTGGGCGCGTCCACGGACTGCTCGTCGAGCTTCTGGTCCAGCACGCCCTGGAACTGCGGCACGGCTGCCTTCTCGCGGCGGCGCATACGCCAGAAGCCGAGGAACGACAGCACGCACGGCACGATGAGGAAGAACCAGTAGGCCGGGAAGCAGCAGATGGCCACGATGTAGACGATGCCTGCGACCAGGTTCCACCAGCTCTTGCCCAGGAAGAGGGCCAGTGCGGTGAGGACGAAGGCCACCACGGTGGCGATCAGGTGCGGCATGAGGATGTAGACCGCCAGCACGGCGACCTCGTTTCCGCCCGCGATCTGACCTCCCCAGAAGATGGCGCAGTACAGCACGTACGCGGCGGCGAAGATGAAGGCGATGATGGTGAGCAGCCGCTCGTTGATGCGGTCGCGGGTGACTTGGGCGTTCATGGCGACTCCTTTTGCATGGGTCCCGGCAATGGGGCGTAGCAGACGTGCCGTGTGTACCCCGTCCCGCATTCAGCCATCGGCAAGATATGGCTCCGGAACCCGCTGGGTCCGTGGATTGTCTGAAAACAACCTGCTCATCGTGTCGCCGTGGCAGAATCAAGGGACAGCCCCGGCGGCCCGCCGACCTCTTCGCCGCGCCCAGCGCCCCGCATGAAAGGAGCCTCCCATGGACCGCGCCCTTGGAATCTGCGTCATCGGCTGCGGCCGGGCGGGCATGATCCACGCCCACTCGTTCAAGGGCTCTGTCTCGGGCGCCCGCCTGGCGGCCATCTGCGACCCGGCTCCCGACCGCCTGCGCGAGGCCGCCGAGGAGCTCGGCTACCCCGCCTGCTACGAGCGCTACGAGGACGCCTTGGCGGACCCCGCCGTGGACGCTGTCGTGGTGGTCACGCCCACGGACGCCCACCGCGACGTCGTGCTCGCCGCCGCGGCGGCCGGGAAGCACGTGCTCTGCGAGAAGCCCATGGCCGCGAGCCCCGCCCAGTGCGACGAGATGATCGCCGCGTGCGAGGCCGCCGGCGTGAAGCTGCAGATCGGTTTCATGCGCCGGTTCGACCCGGGCTTCCGCCGCATGAAGGAGCTGCTGGACGCCGGCGAGGCGGGCGAGCCCACCCTCGTGAAGTCGCTCACCCACGGCCCCAGCGAGCCCCAGAGCTGGATGTACGACATCTCCCGCAGCGGCGGGCCGCTGGCCGAGGTCAACAGCCACGACTTCGACACCCTGCGCTGGCTCGCCGGCTCCGAGGCCGCGTGGGTGCACGCAGTGGGCCACAACTTCCGCAGCCCCGAGATGGCCGACGAGTACCCCGACTACTACGACACCGCCGCCTGTCTCCTCGAGTTCGAGAACGGCGTGCTCGGCATGGTGGAGGGCTCCCAGTACGTGCGCTACGGCTACGACGCCCGCGTGGAGGTGCTCGGCACCACGGGCCACCTGTCCGTGGGGACGCAGCAGGCCAACAGCGTGGTGCTCGCCCGCGGCGACGGCCAGCTGGTGGAGGACTCCATGCCCACATGGCGCACGCTCTTCTCGGCAGCCTACATCGCCGAGGATGCCGCCTTCGTGCGCTGCGTCCACGACGGCACCCCGCCCGAGGTGACCGGCCACGACGGCAAGATGGCCCTCATGCTGGTGGAGAGCGCCATCCGGTCGCTGCGCGAGGGGCGGCCGGTGAGGGTGGGGGAGTAGGCCGGGACGTCGTCCCGGGCACATCGGCCCCGGCCGGCCCGCGCCGTCCGCCGCACGCGCCCCGGCCCGGCGTGCGGCACCGTCCTACAATGGGGCCCGTGAAACCAGCACGTCACGCCAGAAAGGCCGCCCATGAAGAGGACCACCATCGCCCGGATCTACGCCGACCCCCAAGCCTTCGCCGACCACGACGTCACCGTGGCCGGGTGGACCCGCTCGGTGCGCGACATGAAGAACTTCGGCTTCGTCACCCTCAACGACGGCAGCTGCTTCAAGGACCTCCAGGTGGTCATGAACGTGGGCGACCTGGGCAACTACGCCGAGGTCGCGGCCTGCGGCACCGGATCCGCCCTGCTCGTCTCCGGCGTGGTGGCCCTCACCCCCGACCGCCCGCAGCCCTTCGAGCTCAAGGCCCGCGCCATCGAGGTGCTCGGCGACAGCGCCCCCGACTACCCCATGCAGAAGAAGCGCGCCACCCGCGAGTTCCTCCGCACCCACCAGCACCTGCGCAGCCGCACCAACCTGTTCCGCGCCGTGTTCCGCGTGCGCTCCGTGGCGGCCTTCGCCATCCACCGCTTCTTCCAGGAGCGTGGGTTCGTGTACGTGACCACCCCCATCATCACGGCCAGCGACGCCGAGGGCGCCGGCGAGATGTTCCGCGTGACCACCCTCGATGTGGACAACCCGCCCCGCACGGAGTCGGGCGAGGTCGACTGGAGCCAGGACTTCTTCGGCAAGGCCACCAACCTCACGGTGTCCGGCCAGCTCCAGGCCGAGAACTTCGCCATGAGCTTCGGCGACGTCTACACCTTCGGCCCCACCTTCCGCGCCGAGAACTCCAACACCCGCCGCCATGCGGCCGAGTTCTGGATGATCGAGCCCGAGATGGCCTTCTGCGACCTCGAGGGCGACATGGAGGTGGCCGAGGCCATGCTCAAGTACGTCATCCGCGAGGTCGTGGACTCCTGCCCCGACGAGATGGAGATGTTCAACAGGTTCGTGGACAAGGGCCTGCGCGAGCGCCTGGAGCACGTGGCCTCCTCGGACTTCGCCCGGGTCACCTACACCGAGGCCGTGCGCATCCTCGAGGAGGCCCAGGCCGCCGGCCACGCCTTCGAGTACCCGGTGAGCTGGGGCATCGACCTCCAGACCGAGCACGAGCGCTACCTCACCGAGGAGCACTTCCGCCGCCCGACCTTCGTCACCGACTACCCGCGCGAAATCAAGGCCTTCTACATGCGCGCCAACGACGACGGGAAGACGGTGGCCGCGGTGGACTGCCTCGTGCCGGGCATCGGCGAGATCATCGGCGGCTCCCAGCGCGAGGAGCGGCTGGAGCTGCTTCAGGCCCGCATCGAGGAGCTGGGCATGGATCCCGAGCAGTACCGCTACTACCTGGACCTCCGTCGCTACGGCACCTGCGAGCACGCGGGCTTCGGCCTGGGCTTCGAGCGTCTGGTGATGTACCTCACCGGCATCGACAACATCCGCGACGTCCTGCCGCACCCCCGCACCGTGGGCAACGCCGACTTCTAGGCCGCGCAAAGGCCCCGGCCCACCCCTTCCGAGGGTCTGCCGATTCGGCGCCGACCCGCATCGCCGCGGGTCGGCGCCGCCGTATGGGTAGGTACCTCCCGCTGTCCGCACCGTCCCGGGAGGCGCTGTGCTCTTCCTCGTCGTCCTCGTCATAGGCGTCCTCTACGTGGTGTCCGAGTCGTTCGGGTACAAGCCGGCGTCGCGACTCGCCCAGGTGGGGATCCCCACGTACTCCCTCGTCATGGCCGTGGTCACGCTCGCCCACGACCCCGTGCAGTGGCCGTGGGTCTTCCTGGTGGTGCCCGTGGGCATGGCCATCGGCTGGTTCCAGACCACCCACGTGCGCGTGCGGCGCACCGGCGACCGCGACCGCCGCGGCCGGCGCACCGTGGAGGTGCGGCGCGGCTGGAGCTACGCGCTCGGGTGGCTGCTGGTCTTCGTGTGCGGCGTCGCGTTCCACGCGGTGCTGGACGGGGCGCTCCCCTGGGACGAGGTGCTGGACGACCTCGCCTCCGACGTCGCGCGCGACATCTTCTCGTTCCTGCTGTTCACGTCGGGCCTGAGCTGGTACGTCTGGGCCCTCTCCGGGTCCGCCGGCTACACCTACGCCCTCGTCCTGCGCCTCACCGACCCCGCCGTGGCTGAGGCCCTCCACGAGGCGCCGCGCCCGGGCCGCGAGGAGGGCTGGCGTCCCTCGCCGCTGCAGCGCCTGCTGGACCGCCTGGGGCGGCGCGCCTCCTGACCTGCTGTCCCATCAC
>CBCSOI010000126.1:0-5066 GCA_965141595.1 uncultured Atopobiaceae bacterium
GGTGCCATCACCGAGACCGACGTCATCCTCGCCGACGCCTCCAACGCCATCATCATCGGCTTCGGCGTGCGCCCCGAGGCCAAGGCCCGCGCCGCGGCCGAGCGCGACAACGTCCAGATCAAGTGCTACCAGGTCATCTACAAGGCCATCGAGGACATCGACCCCGCCCGCGTGGGCATGCTCAAGCCCACGGAGGAGGAGGTCCAGACCGGCGTCGCCGAGGTCCGCGACACCTTCAAGGTGCCCAAGGTCGGCATCGCCGCCGGCTGCATGGTGACCGAGGGCGAGATCTCGCGCGACGACTCCGTGCGCCTCACCCGCAACGGCATCGTGGTCTTCGACGGCAAGATGGCCTCCCTGCGCCGTTACAAGGACGACGTCAAGAGCGTCAAGGCCGGCTACGAGTGCGGCATCGGTCTCGAGAACTACCAGGACATCCACCCCGGCGACCTCATCGAGGGCTACAAGATCGTCCAGGTGGCCCGCACCGAGTAGGCGGTCGTATCGCCCGTGACCGATGCGCGGGGCCCCTTGCCACTGGCGGGGCCCCGCGCATCGACCCTCAAGGAGGCTGACCCATGAAACAGAACAAGAACTCCCGGCGCATCAACGAGCAGGCGCGCGAGAAGCTCGCCCACATCCTCCTGTTCGACGTGAGCGACCCCGCGCTCCGGCAGCTGACCCTCACGGGCTGCGAGGTCTCCATCGACAAGAGCTTCCTGCGCGCCTATGTCTCCTGCGACGCCGACCGGTACGAGGACGTCCTCGCAGCCCTCATGCGCGCCCGCGGCCGCATCCGCTCGCTGTTGGGCCGCGCGCTCGGCTGGCGCGTGACCCCCGAGCTGGACTTCCGCATCGACACCGCCACCGACGAGGCCGAGCGCATCACCCGCGCCCTCGAGAACGTGCCGCCCACCCTCTCCGTGGAGAAGGACGAGGACGGCTATCCCGTGGCGCCGGAGGGTGCCGACGAGCCCGGCGACGAGAGGGGCTGAGGCTCGGCCATGGCATGTCCTGTCGCCATCGGCGAGGCCCAGCGCAGGGACTTCGCCTCGATCGCCGCCCTTGTCGAGGGGGCCCGCACCATCGTCCTCTGCGCACACACGAGGCCCGACGGCGACGCCGTCGGGTCCGTGCTTGCCATGGCCGAGGTGGTCCGCGCCCGCTGGGGCGAGGGGCGCGAGGTCACCTGCCTGCTGGCCGACGACGGCCCCGTGCCGTCGACCTACCGGTTCCTGCCGGGGTCCGACTCGTTCGTGGCCGCCTCGGCCTACGGAGGCGACCCCGACCTCTTCATCGCCCTCGACCTCCCCACACCCTCCCGGCTCAACCACGCCCGGGCGGTCATGGAGCGCTCGCGGGCCGTCGCCGTCATCGACCACCACCCTGCCGACGAGCCCTTCGGCACCCCGCACCTCACGCGGACGGAGGCCGCGGCCACGGGCGTCCTCGTGACGGAGTTCGCACTCTTCGCCGGCGTGGAGCTCACGCCGGACATGGCCAACGACCTTTTCTGCGCCGTGCAGACCGACACCGGCCGGTTCCAGTATCAGAACGCCGACCCCGAGGCGTTCAAGGTTGCGTCGCTCCTCGTGGACGCCGGTGCCGACCCCTCGTGGGTCTCCCTCAACGTCTATCAGAGCTTCAGGCTCCCATACCTCCATCTCGAGTCCATCGTCATGGGACGCATCGTCACCCTCGACTGCGGGCGCATCGCCTACAGCTACGCCACACGGGCCGACCTCGCCCACACCGGGGCCGAGGACGACGAGTGCGACGGCCTCATCGACAGCGTGCGCTCCATCCGGGGCGCCGAGGCCGCGCTCTTCCTCAAGGAGTCGCCGACCCCGGGTGTCGTGCGCGGCAACCTGCGCGCCAAGGGCGACGTGGACGTCTCGGCCGTGGCGAGGGCCATGGGCGGCGGCGGCCACCGCGCGGCCGCCGGCTTCTCCGCCGACGGCACCATCGACGACGTGTTCGCCCGGGTGTTCCCGCTCCTCAGGGACGCCGTCTCGGGCTGCCTGCCCTACGGGGGCGCCCGGTGAGGCGCCGCGAGAGCGCGGTGGACTGCCTGTTCGCCGTGGACAAGCCCCGCGGGATGACGAGCCACGACGTCGTGGACGCCTGCCGGCGCGCTCTCCACGAGCGCAGGGTGGGACACGGCGGGACCCTGGACCCGGATGCCTCGGGCGTCCTCGTCCTGGGCGTCGGCCAGGCCACGCGCCTCCTCGGCATCCTCACCCTGGCGACCAAGGCCTACGAGTCCACGTTCCGTTTCGGCTGCGAGACCACGACCGACGACGCGGAGGGGGCACCGGTTCACGTGGCCAAGGCTCCCACGTGCCTCGCCGACCCTGTGGTGGCGGCCGCGGTCGTGGCCTCCATGCCCGGCGATGCCATGCAGGTCCCCCCGGCGTTCTCCGCCGTGTCGAAGGACGGCCGCCGCGCCTACGCCGCCGCACGGTCGGGGGAGGCGGTGGAGCTCGACCCCAGGCCCGTCTCCATCCTCCGGGCGGGGCTGCTCGGCACCTCCCTCTACGACGGGGTGGTCTCCTGGGACGTCTCCCTCGAGGTCTCCAAGGGCTGCTACATCCGCTCCATAGCGCGCGACCTCGGCCGCGACGTCGGCTGCTGGGCCCACGTCTGCTCCCTGCGCCGTACCGCCTCGGGTCCCGTCCGCCTCGCTGACTGCCTCACGCTTGACGAGCTTGCGGCTGGTGGCGTCGATGCGGTCCGCGCTCGGGCCCTCGACCCCGTGGCTGCTCTCGGCCTCCCGGTGCGCGAGCTCTCGGACCGCGAGCTTGCCGACGCCGCGTGCGGCAGGCGGCTCGCCGCCGCCACCGACGCCGGCGAGGTCGCCCTCGTGCACGGCGGGCGGCTCCACGGCGTGTGGGAGCGCCGGGGCCGCACCCTCGCCTCCAAGGTGAACCTCGTCAAGGGCGTGGAGGGGGTGCGCGGTGGGGTCCGCTGATGCCGGCGAGCTCGTCCGCTCCCTCGCATGGGGCACCGTCGTGCCCCGGGGCGTCCCCGTGGCCGGGGGCATGCTCCACGGGCGGCCCGGATCCCCGTGCGTCGCGGCCATCGGGGCCTTCGACGGCGTCCACGCCGGCCACCGCGAGCTCCTGGGCCGCGCGCGGCAGGACGCCGTCTCCCGGGGGCTGCCGCTCGTTGCCGTCACGTTCGACCCGGACCCCTCCGGCGTTCTCGGGCCCGAGCCCCAGCCGGCGCTCCTCTCCCGGGACGACCGGCTCCGCATGCTCTGGTCCACCGGCGTCGACGGGCTCCTCGTCCTCGACTTCACGCCCGCCGTGGCCTCGCTCGACTACCGCCGGTTCATGGACGGCCTCGCTGCGACGCTCGGCCTCGCCTCGATGCACGTCGGCGAGGGTTTCAGGCTCGGGGCCGGCGGCGAGGGCACCGTCCCCCGCCTCGCCGTGTGGGGTGAGGGTGCCGGCGTCGACGTGTTCGTCCACCGGCTCCTGGCCCTCGACGGGTCGCCGGTGAGCGCGACCCGCATCCGCCGCGACGTCGCCGCGGGCGACGTGCAGGAGGCCCGCAGGCTCCTCACGCGGTATCATTTCTCCCACGGGACGGTCGTCCATGGCCGGGGCGAGGGAGCGTCCTTCGGTTTCCCCACGGCCAACGTGGTGTGCCCCGCGGGCTCGGTGGCGCCGGTCTCGGGCGTCTACGGCGGCTACGTCGTCGTCGACGGCCTCGCCTGGCCCGCCGCCGTCAACGCCGGGCTGCCGCCCACCTTCGTCGAGGGCGGCGGGGGCACCCCCGGCCCCTTCCTCGAGTGCGCGCTCGTGGGCTTCTCCGGCGACCTCTACGGCTCCGGGGTCGACGTCGTGCTCACCGAGGAGCTCAGGCCGTCGCGGAGGTTCGGGGACGTCGGCGACCTCAGGTCCGTCGTCCTCGGCAACATCGAGCAGGTGCGCCGACGCCTCGGCGAGGCGCCGGTGAGGCTGGAGGACCCCCGCTGACGGGCCCTCGGGGAAGGAGGGGCATGATCGGCGACGAGGAGCGCGAGCGCGTGCGCGAGGCCACCGACTTCGTGTCCCTGGTGGGGGAGACCGTCCAGCTGCGGGAGCGCTCGTCGGGGGACTTCTGGGGCTGCTGCCCCTTCCACCACGAGAAGTCGCCGTCCTTCCACGTCAAGGCCGACACCGGCTTCTGGTACTGCTTCGGCTGCGGCGAGGGGGGCGACGTCTTCAACTACGTCCAGAAGCGCGAGGGCCTCGACTTCCCCGACTCCATCCGGTACCTCGCCGACCGCGCGGGCATCGAGCTCCACGAGACCGGGCAGGCCCGGCGGGGCCCGGCCCGCAACAGGCTGCATCTCTGCCTCCAGGCGGCAGAGGACTTCTACGCCAACCAGCTCCTGCGCGTCCGCGGGCAGGCCCAGGACGCCGCCCGCGCCTACTGCGGCGGCCGCGGCATGGGGTCGGCCGTCTGCAGGCGGTGGAACCTCGGCTACGCCCCCGGCCACGGCGAGCTCGTGCGCCACCTCGGCTCCCTCGGGTTCACCTCCCAGGAGATGCTGGCCGCCGACCTTGCCGTCCAGCGTTCGGGGCGCCTCGCCGACCGCTTCTACGACCGCGTGATGTTCCCCATCCACGACGAGGCCGGCCGGGCCATCGGCATGGGCGGCCGCGTCATGGGCGACGCCAAGCCCAAGTACATCAACTCCAAGGACTCGCCGGTGTGGCACAAGTCCAAGCATCTCTTCGCGTTCGACCGCGCCAAGGAGTCGGCGGTGGCCACGGGCGAGCTCGTGGTCGTGGAGGGCTACACCGACACCATCGCGCTCCACGAGGCGGGCTTCACCAACGTGGCCGCGGTTCTCGGCACCGCCCTCACACTCGACCACATCAAGCTCATCAACCGCCTCAAGCCCAAGCGCGTCGTCGTCATGCTCGACGGCGACGCCGCCGGCCAGCGGGCGGCCGACAAGACCGTGCGGTTCGTGGACAAGACGGAGGCCGACCTCCTCTGCGTCACGCTGCCCGACGACGCCGACCCCGCCGAGTACGTGGCGGCCCACGGCGCCGACGCCCTGCGCGACC
>CBCSOI010000127.1:0-5035 GCA_965141595.1 uncultured Atopobiaceae bacterium
GGGCGAGCAGGATGTGCTCGCGGGTCTGGGCCATGGGGCCGTCGGTGGCGGCGATGACGAGGATAGCGCCATCCATCTGGGCAGCGCCCGAGATCATGTTCTTGATGTAGTCAGCGTGACCGGGGCAGTCGACGTGGGCGTAGTGACGGTTCTCGGTCTCGTACTCCACGTGGGCGACGGAGATGGTGATGCCACGCTCGCGCTCCTCGGGGGCCTTGTCGATGTCCTCGAACGCGGTGAAGTTGGCCTTGCAGCCAGGGGTCTCGGAGAGAACCTTGGTGATAGCGGCGGTCAGCGTGGTCTTGCCGTGGTCGACGTGGCCGATGGTGCCGATATTGACATGCGGCTTAGTACGCTCGAACTTCTCCTTGGCCATGTGCCATCCTCCTTCTGGAAACAGGACTTCCCGCTTCGCAGCCATTGATGCCTACGTGCTAAATATGTCTAGCGGCCCCCGGAGGGACCGCAAGATAACCTGGTAGCGGTGACTGGATTCGAACCAGTGACGCCGCGGGTATGAACCGCGTGCTCTGACCAACTGAGCTACACCGCCGTGCTTGAAATGGAGCCCGCGACCGGATTTGAACCGGTGACCTCTTCGTTACCAACGAAGTGCTCTACCGACTGAGCTACACGGGCATGGTGGGGATGCTTGGACTCGAACCAAGGAACCCAGAGGGAGCGGATTTACAGTCCGCCGCAGTTGCCGCTGTGCCACATCCCCATCCGTTTTCAAGCCGCGTTGCCGGGTGCTGGACCCACAACGCGCTAGTGATACTACGCCCGGGGCAAATCCATGTCAACGTATACCCCGGACCCGGGTGTATCCATACCATCGTTTCTGCACAACCCCAGCTAGAAAGCCTTGTTTGACCACTAGTACGAGACCTGCGGCCCGGGTGCGCGGCGGCCGCCCCCAAATCGTGGCGAGAAAAAAGGCGGCCCGCGGGCCGCCTTCGTCGGTGGGTGGAGCTGATGGTCGGATTCGAACCGACAACCGTCCGATTACAAGTCGGGTGCTCTGCCGTTGGAGCTACATCAGCGCAGGGACGATGATACCGCTTAGACCCGGCGGCCGAGCAGCGCGTTGAGCTTGGCCGCGGTCTCGGGGTCCAGGCGGTCCTCCAGGCTCATGCGGGACCACGTGCGCTCCTCGCGCTCCCGCTCGATCGACCGGTTCATGGCCGCCACCTCGTGCACGAGCATGCGGCTCGAGACGCGGGTGACACCCGGCCCCTCCACCGTGGCCTGGATCGTCCCGTCGGAGGTGACGACCGTGACCCGGCGGCCGGAGTCGCGCGCCTCGGTCACCAGCCCCTCGATGACGGTGTCCGCCGAGACGCCCCTGCGAGAGAAGACCTCCCTCACGCCGCCGCGCCTCGTCTCGGGCCGGTGCTCCCCGCGGTTGTTGGCGCCGTCGTAGACGATGACGGCCTCGTACTCGTGCTGGGCGTAGGCGGCGACGTCGGCCAGGAGAGCCTCGCGGGCGCGGCCGAACGGGTCGGTGCCCAGGCGCTCGGGTACGGAGCCGTCGGGCTCGTCGAAGAGGTCCTGGTAGCGGGGGTCGGCGAAGAGCACGTTGTAGCCGTCCACCACGAGGAGGGCCCTCAGGGCCTTAGCCACGGTCGGCGCCCCCCTCGCGGCCCGCCTGCCGGAGGCGCCGCATCCACTCGTAGGCCATGACCGTGGCGGCCTGGGCCACGTTGAGCGACTCCACGCGGCCGCGCTGGGGCAGGCGGCAGGAGAAGTCGCAGCGGTCGAGGAGCAGTCGGCTCACGCCGGTCTGCTCGTTGCCCATGACCAGGCAGAAGCGCCCGTCGAGCGGTGCGTCCCAGACGTCCTGCTCGGCGTGCTCGGTGGCCGCGCCGGCCCAGAAGCCGGCCTCCTTGAGGCGGTCGACCGCCGTGGCGAGGTTGGAGACGCGCGCGATCGGCACGTGGAGCACGGCCCCGGCGGAGGTCTTGTAGGCCCCCACGCCCACGGAGGCGGCACGGGCCTTGGGGATCACGACGCCGGCGGCGCCCGCCACCTCGGCGGAGCGCACGATGGCGCCGAAGTTGCCCTCGTCGGTCACGTGGTCGAGAACGAGCACGAGGGCGTCGCCGTCGCCGGCGGCCGCCACGACGTCCTCGAGGTCGGCGTATGGATAGTCCTCGAGCTCCACGACCACGCCCTGGTGGGCGCCGTGGCTCGACATGGCGTCGAGGCGGGCCTTGGAGCAGATGTCGACCTCCACGCCGTCGGCCTCGAAGGCGGCGGCGAGGCGGGCGAGCTTGGGGTCCTGGCTGCCCTTGTTGAGGGCGATGTGGGCGCGCCTCACGGGCACGCCGGCGGCGAGGGCCTCGTCGACGGCGCGACGCCCCTCCACGAGCACGCGTTCCTCGGCACGCGGCTGCCGGTGGGCGGCCTGCGGGCGCCCCTTGCCCGGGGCGCCCCCGCGGCGGTCCCCGTTGGGGGCGTGGGGCGCCGGGGGGCCCGCCTGGCCGGCGCGCCCGGCGTTGCGGCCGCCCCGGCCGCGCCACTGGCGGCCGTCCTCGCTGCTCCAGGCGCGCGGGGCCTGGCTGCGGCCGCGGCCGCGCCTCCCCTGCTGGCCCCTGCCCTGCTGGCCCTTGGGGCCCTGGTTCCTGGACGCCATGCTCAGCGCCCCCCTTCCTGACGGGTGATGCGGGTGCCGGCCTGGGTGTCCTCGACCACGAGGCCGAGGGCGGACACGGCGTCGCGGATGGCGTCGGCACGGGCCCAGTCCTTGGCGGCGCGGGCCGCGGCGCGGGCGTCCACGAGGGCGGCCACGGCGCCCTCGACGTCGTCGCCGTCGAAGCCCACGAGGTCGCGGGCGACGTCCATGAGCTCGGCGGGCAGCGGGTCGGCCTGGGGCCGGACGCTCTCGAGGCCGAGCACCTCGAGGAGCTCCACGAGGGTGTCGGAGGCGCGCAGCAGCGTGGAGGTGCAGGCCTCCGCGCCAGCGGCGTCGAGGTAGGCGTTGGCCTGGTTGGCGAGGGAGAAGACGGCGGCGAGGGCGGAGGACGTGTTGAAGTCGTCGTCCATGGCGGCGGTGAAGCCGTCGCGGGCGGCGTCGATGGCGTCGGAGAGGGCCTGGGCGGCGTCGCCGCCGCAGCTGGAGCCGTCGGAGTTCTCGGCGGCCCAGCGCAGGTTCCTCACCGTGGTGCGCAGGCGCTCCAGCGCGCCCACGCAGCCGTCGAGGCGCTCGAAGGAGAAGTCGAGCGGCGAGCGGTAGTGGGTCTGGAGCATGAGGAGGCGCACGGAGTCGGCTGGGTAGCGGTCGAGGACCTCCTTCAGGGTGTGGAAGTTGCCGAGCGACTTGCTCATTTTCTCGCCGTCCACGCGGAGCATGCCCGTGTGCATCCACACGTTGGCGAGCGGCTCGTGCCAGCGGCAGGAGGCCTGGGCGCTCTCGTTCTCGTGGTGCGGGAACACGAGGTCGGAGCCGCCGCCATGGATGTCGATGGGCGTACCGAGGTAGCGGTGCACCATGGCGGCGCACTCGGTGTGCCAGCCCGGGCGCCCCTCGCCCCACGGCGACTCCCAGCTGGGCTCGCCGGGCTTGGCGGCCTTCCAGAGGGCGAAGTCGAGGGGGTCGCGCTTGTCGGAGTTCTCCTCGATGCGGGCGCCCACGAGCAGCTCGTCGACGTTGCGGCCCGAGACGCGGCCGTAGGTCTCGCAACTGCGCACGGAGAAGTACACGTCGCCCGAGGGCACGGCGTAGGCGTTGCCCTGGTCGATGAGGCCCGAGATCATGGCGATCATGGCGTCGATCTCCTGGGTGGCGCGGGGCCGGATGTCGGGGGCGAGCACGTTCAGGCGCCCCATCTGCTCGATGAAGGCGTCGGAGGAGGTACGGGCGAGCTCCGCGGCGGTGACGCCCTCCTCGTTGGCGCGCTGGATGATCTTGTCGTCGACGTCGGTCAGGTTCTGCGCGAAGCGCACCTGGTAGCCCTTGTAGACGAGGTAGCGGCGGATGACGTCGAACGCGAGGAACGTCCTGCCGTTGCCGATATGGATCTGGTCGTAGACCGTGGGGCCGCACACGTACATGGAGATGTGTCCGGGCTCCACGGGGACGAGCTCCTCCTTGCGGTGGGTCTGGGTGTTGTAGACGAGCATGGTCACTCCTCGGTGCCGCTGGGTGCCTGGGCGGCCTCGCCGCCGTCAGGTTGGAATCGTACATCTTGCGAGGGGGCCGCCTGCGCGGTGAGGGCGGCCACCTGCTCCTCGAGCTGGGAGATGCGGGCCGTCAGGATCTCGACGGTCTGCTCCATGGGGTCGGGCAGGTACTGGCGCCGGCGGTCGGTGTGGGCCGGCTGGGTGCGCACCCGCACACCGCAGCGCGTGGTCACGTGGCCCGGGACGCCCACCACGGTGCAGCCCGCCGGGACGTCCTTCACCACCACGGCGCCGCCGCCCACCTTGGAGCCGTCGCCGAGGGTGATGTCGCCGAGCACGGCCGCCCCCACGCCCACGGTGACGTTGTCGCCCAGGGTGGGGTGGCGCTTGCCGGTCTGCTTGCCCGTGCCGCCCAGGGTGACGCCCTGGTAGATCATGCAGTCGTCGCCGATGATCGTGGTCTCCCCCACCACGATGCCGCTGCCGTGGTCGATGAGGAAGCGACGGCCGATGGTGGCGCCGGGGTGAATCTCGACCCCGAACCGGTGGCGGCTCCACGTGGAGAGGGTGCGGGCCAGGAAGCGGTGGCCGTGGGTCCAGAGCCAGTGCTGACGACGATAGGCCCATACGGCGCGCATGCCGGGCGAGTTGACGAGGATGGAGATGGTGGACGTCGCCGCCGGGTCGTGCTCCCGGAAGGCGCGGACGTCCTCGCGTATGGAATCGAACATGGGTGTCCCATCGACGGGGCGGTACTGGGGTCGGCAGGGCGCCTAGGGGCGCCCCATGAGGCAGACCGCCCAGGCCTCGATGCCTTCCTCGCGGCCCACGAAGCCGAGGCGCTCGGTCGTGGTGGCCTTGAGTCCCACGCGGGAGACGTCGCATCCCATGGCGCGGGCCATGGCGGAGCGCA
>CBCSOI010000128.1:0-5013 GCA_965141595.1 uncultured Atopobiaceae bacterium
GGCGCAAACGGGCCTTGGCGAACGCACAGCAAGGCCCGTTTGCGTCAGAGGCGCCCTACTGTGCGCCATTGCCGTGCGCCCCCGGCCGCCGGCCTTTGCGCACCCAGAACAGAACACGGCCCCCGGCCTTGCGACCGGGGGCCGTTCATCGGGTGTCCCTTCTCGGCAGGGCGGCCCTACGCCTTGGCGTGGGCCTGGGCGAGGGCGGCGCGGGCCGGGCGCGCCACCCTGAGGGTGATCCACGTGGCGACCGGGCCCACGAGGAAGAGGTTGAGGCAGAACGCGAAGGCCCAGATGGCGGGCAGCGTGGGCACCCAGGCGCCGAGGATGTCGTCGGCGCCGCCCACGACCACGCCGTACAGGCTCATGATCGTCGCCATCACCAGGATGTTCGCGAGGGCCATGGCCACGGAGCGGGAGCGGTCGCCGTCGAGGCGGCTCACGAGCCTGGAGGCCACGAGCGCCACGATGGGGTCGCCCACGACCAGGCGCACCACCATGGCGGCGACCCAGCCGGTGCCATAGGCCGGCGCCGCTTGGGCGAAGGCGTCGGCGGGGAGCACGCCGTGGACCACATGACCCCAGGGGACCATGAGCAGGAGCATGCCCGTGAGCATGCAGGTCTTGAAGACCCAGGTCTCGTAGCGGCCCTCGGCGCGACCCACGCGCTTGGTCACGTAGTCGCCATAGGTCGCCCTGGCGACGGGAGCGGTGTTGCCCATATGGAGTTGTCCTTCTGGTGGGAGGTGGAGGCGCCCGGGCGCCCGGGCGCCCGAGGCGCCCCGCGGGCCCGCCGCAAAAGCAGCGGACGGCCTGACGGCGGCCGCGCAACCAGCCTAGCGCAAAGCGAGGGCTCCGCGTAAGCGTCGATTCCGTGGTCTTTGGGGCGGAGAGAGGCTGAACCCCACGCGGAACACCGACCCTCCCCGCTCGCCACCGAGGCCCGGAACCCGCTCCCCTACCCCAGCTGCTCCACCTTGGCTCCGTTGCGGCCCACCTCGATGTCCAGGGCCGCCAAGGCGTCCAGGACCTTCTCGGCGTCCTGCCGCGCATGGGTCACGCGCTCCTTCTTGAGGCCGCGCTCGGCCTCCACCGCCGCCACGGCCGCCGCGTAGTCGCCCTTGTGGGCGGCGTTGACGGCATGCCAGTCCACGCCGGCGAACCAACCTGCCACGGTGAGGTCGAGCGGCACCTTGCGCTCCAGCATGAGCATGGCGATCACCGGGTAGCCGGCGTAGCCCTGCCAGTACGTGGCGTTGTCGTTGCTGCGGTAGACCTCGCGGCCGTCGGCGCCCGTCTCGCGACGCACCGTGTAGCGCCTTGCGCCGTCGCTCGACACCACGGTGCAGGTGGCGCCGTCGTCGCCCAGGCGCGCGTGGCCGTCCTCGACGGCCGTCCATGCCTCAAAGACCTTCTCCACAGGAGGCAGCTTCTCCACAGGGACCATCCCCTTCGCTCGTCAGAAGTTTGAACCGTTCCAGCCGAAGTCGGGGGTGGAGCCGTAGCGCACGTAGACGCGGGCCGGGTCGACGCCCAGGACGTCGCGGAGCTCGTCGCAGATGGGCCCGGTCATGGACCCCCAGACCGCCGGGTCCACGTCTGCACGGGCGAAGACGTCCACAGTCACGTAGGCCGCGGGCTCGTCGGCGGAGCCACCCATGTAGATGGGCAGGCCGTCGTCGAAGACGCACATGAGCCAAGGCTCGCTCTTGCCCGGGACCCTCTCGATGAGGGCACCGTAGAACGACTTCAGGGTGACGCGCTGGCTCTCGGAGACGGGCTCGGAGGTGTAGGTGCGGATCACGGGCATGGCTTCTCCTCTCGCTGGCTGACGAATGGGTTGTACCCGCCGGCGGACCCTGCCGGTGCGCCCATGGCCACGAGGGCCGCGGCCACCACCTGACCGTCACGGCACACGAGCACGGAGGACGAGGACGGCGGCTCCGGCGCCGGCGTGGGCCCGACGGGGGACGGCAGCTCGGGCAGGCAGGCGGCATCCACGCCGTCGGCGCGCAGGACGTCCAGGCGGTCGCCCTCGAAGCACTGGCGTAGGAAGTGAATCTCCATGTCGCGGACCTCGAGGCGGTCGTAGACGGACGACGGGAACGCGTCCACCACGAGGCCCGGGTAGCGCAGGTTGGTCATGTGCCGGAACGAGTCGAGGTCGGTGAAGCCCACGGTGTGGGTGCGCACGCGGTCGAGGGGTGCGGGGTCGGACGGGAGGTCGCGCCACGGGCCCACCGGCGCCGTGCCGAGGTCGCACTCCAGGGCGGACGGCGGCAGGCCCACGGCCCCCGGCGTCGTCACGGCACGGGCGCGCACGTCGTAGAAGCAGCTCTCCACACGGCCCGCCGCCACGAGGGATCCGTCCTGCTCGACGAGGACCTCGTTGTTGAGGAAGCGCGCGCCGGGCGCCGCGTAGATCCAGGTGGTGAGGGTCACGGGCACGCGCACGGCGGCCTTGCAGGCCACGGCCAGCCGGTAGCGGGCGAACATCCAGCCGATGCCGCGGGTGCGCACGAGGTCGTCGTGGTCCAGGCCCAGGGCGGCGGCGTGGCCGAGCACCGACTCCTGAAGCATGGCGAGGAGCCCGAGCGTGCCGACCCGACCGCTCTCGTCGGCGTCGCGGTACAGGGGCGTGTAGACGGTCCGGAAGGCCACGGGTCTCTCCTCAGGGTCGGCACGGGACGCAGGAGGGCCCGCGCCCGGGCGCAGGGCCGGTGCGCCGGGTTTATTCCCCGACACCGGACCGGCGCCCGTGTCCCAATGGTCGGACACTTTTGTCCCGACCCCAAGGTCGAACCGCCGTCACTTTGGTCGGGCTCTTTCGCCGTCACTTTGGTCGGGCACCTTGGGTGTCACACCGCCGGCGGGGCGCCGGACACCCTACGGCATGCTTCCCCGGCTGAGAGCGCCCGGGCCCGTGCCGCAGGCACCCCCCCGACATGGGCCCCTCGGCATCGCCCCCCCAAACCCATGCCCCGAGATGCCCGGGGCGCCTCCCACCGCCGCACGGGAGCGAGGACCGCGGGGGCCGGCCCTACCAAGCCCCCCGGCACGCTCGAACCCCATAAAGTGAGAAATTCACGAAGTGAAAGATGGGCCAGGCACCCCGTCACATGAAAGCGGCCCGTCCGGAACCGGTTCCGGACGGGCCGTGTGGGACAAAAGTGCCCGACCATTGGGACAAAAGTGTCCGAGTGGTGGGACACCCGGGCGCAGCCCCTACCGCGCCCGGCCGGACTCCTCCGTCAGCAGCCGCAGCAGCGGCTCGGCCGAAGCCAGGCCCTCGGCGTCGGCCTGCCAGCGCCAGTTGCCCTCGGCCTTGCCCGGCACGTTCATGCGGGCCTCGGTGCCCAGGCCCATGACGTCCTGCAGCGGCATCATGACCACCTGCGTGTCGCTCCGAAGGGCGTCGGCCATGATCCTCTCGGAGACGGTGAGCGCCTCGTTGTCGTCGGCGACGCCATAGGCGGAGCGCACGAAGCCCAGCAGGGTGTCGGTGTCGTGGGTGCTCGTGTAGGCCACCTTGCCCGGGGTCGGGGTGTAGCCGCCCCTCAGGTCGGCGTCGGCGAACTCCCGGACGTCCATGCCAGGGAAGCCGCACTGGGCCACGAGGCCGCGGATGGCCGGCGTGATGGTGCCCAGGTCCTCGGCGATCACGGGCAGCGGGCCGAAGACCTCGGCCGCGCGCTCGAAGAGCGCCTTGCCCGGGCCCGGCAGCCAGCGGCCCTCGGTGGCCTTCATGCCGGCGGGCACCGAGTAGTAGTTCTCGAAGCCCACGAAGTGGTCCAGGCGCACGTAGTCGTAGAGCTCGAAGGCCCTGCGCAGGCGCTCGACCCACCAGCCGTAGCCGTCGTCGGCCAGGCGGCCCCAGTCGTAGGTGGGGTTGCCCCAGAGCTGCCCCTCCGGCGCGAAGGCGTCGGGCGGCACGCCGGCGGACTCGTCCTTGCGGCCGTCCTCGCCCAGGTTGAAGACCCCGCGGTTGGCCCAGGTGTCGGCGGAGTCCTCGCTCACGTACATGGGCATGTCGCCGATGAGCGACACGCCGCGGCCGTTGGCGTAGGTCTTGAGGCCGTCCCACTGCTCCTGGAACACCCACTGGCAGAACCGGTGGAAGCCCACGCGCTCCGCCAGCACGGGGTCCGAGAGCAGCCCGGGCGAGTACTCGCGGTAACGGGCCGGCCAGTCCTGCCATGCCACGGACGCCAGCGGCATGTCGTCGTCCACGTCCACGGCCACCTCGCCGGCGGCCACGGCGTCGCGCACCGCCATGAAGGCGCAGTAGGGGTCGAGCCAGTCGGCGTTGGCCTCCGAGAAGGCCGAGAGACGCGCCTCGGTGAACACGCGCTCGTCCACGCGGCCGCGCCCGGCGAGACCCGCCGGCAGCCCGGCCACGCCCTTGACCTGCCAGGCCTCCCAGAGTGCCTCGAGGGTCTTGCCGCAGGCATCCACCAGTGCGGTGTTGCCCGCGAAGGCGGAGAGGCCCGCGTAGGGGCTGCCGAAGGAGTCGGTTGGGTTCACCGGCAGGACCTGCCAGTAGCTCTGGTGGCAGCGCTCGAGCCAGTCCACGAAATCGTAGGCCTCGGGGCCCAGCGTGCCGGGACCCCCCTCGCGGGGCAGCGACGTGATGTGGCACATGACGCCCAGACCGCGCTCGAAGGGCTTGGCCAGCGGGCTCGGCCCATGGAAGTAGAGCAGGGCGCTCCCCAGCTGGCCCAGGGTCACCACGACCTCGTCGCCGTCGCGCTCGGGCACGCGCCCGCTCACCAGGTCGTCGCAGAGCTCCGCCACCATGGGCAGCCGCACCTCGCGGACATCGGAGAGCGAGCGGTTCACGAGCACGCAGATGCGCTCGCCGGCCTCGTCGTCGCCGGCCGCCGGCGTGCGCCAGAAGCCGTAGACGTCCGGCCCCACGGAGAACGGCTCGAACCCGCCGTTCACGAGCATGGGGAACTGCCGGCGCAGGTCCATAGCGTTCTTGTAGATGGCGCCGCAGTCGGGGTCCTCGTG
>CBCSOI010000129.1:0-4965 GCA_965141595.1 uncultured Atopobiaceae bacterium
GCACGCCCTCGCAAAACCCCTGTCTCCGACGCTCCAACCAGGACTGCCCGTCAGGCGGCAGGCACTCAAGCGCCGAGAAGCCGCTGGTCGTAGGCGTAGAGGGCCTCGTTGATCTCGAAGACGTCGTAGCGGCCGTTCTCGATGAACCACCGCACGATGACGTCCGCGGCCGACGACGGGCTGAACGCGTAGCCGGCCCTGGCCAGGAGGGTCTCGGCCTGGTCCACGGGCAGCTCCAGCGCCACCGCGAGGGCCAGCACCGTGGGCTTGCCCGGGCGGTAGGCGCGGTTGGAGCGGATCTTGGAGAAGTGCTGCCGGCTCATGTTGGCCCGACGGTAGACGGCGGCATCCGTGAGGCCGCGCTCGTCGATGAGGTCGAGGAGCGTCTCGGAGAAGCCCTTGTCGAGGGAGGCGAGCCGGTCCGCCAGGGGCACGGCGGCAGCGGCACGGCGGCGGGCGGGCGCCACCCCGGACGCGGGCGCCGTCTGCGCAGCCACCTGTGGCGCAGACGGCGCCGCGGGAGGGAAGATCGCGCCGGTGTCGTCCGGGCCCGGAACCAACGGCAGGCTCGCGTCCCAGCGGGAGAGGTCACGAGACCCACGGATGTCGACACCCCGCTCCTCGAGATAGGCCGTCAAACCCGGAGGCAGGCTGCGACGCATGGCAGTGGGCTCGTCGAAGAGCACAAGGGAGACCTCGAGGGCGTCGTCGGTCTCGGCGAGGTAGCCGGTGACGGCCTCGGTGGCGACCGCCAGGGCGGCGTCGCGCGGGAAGCCGTAGATACCGGCGGAGATGAGCGGGAAGGCGACGGAGCGGTCGCCCAGCGAGGACGCCACGGTGAGGGCCGACCGGTAGGCGGAGGCGAGGAGCTCCCGCTCCCCATGGGCGCCGCCGCGCCAGACCGGGCCCACGGCATGGATGACGTGGCGGGCGGACAGCCCGAAGGCCGGCGTCGCCACGGCCGAACCGGTGGGACACGGGGCCACGGCGCGGCACGCGGCGTCGAGCTCGGCGGGGCCGGCCACCTCGAAGATGGCCCCGCACACTCCCCCGCCGGGGGCAAGCCGCTCGTTGGCGGCGTTCACCAGGGCGTCGGCCGGGGTCTCGGTCAGGTCGCCGTGGCGCAGGTAGAACGGCATGAGGGCTCCTCTCCGCAGGGACACCCACGAGCGTAGCAGGACCATGCCGCCGCGGAACCCCCGACGAGCCCCCCTACAGGTCCCGCAGGTACAGCACGTCGCAGGCGCCGTGGCCGGTGTCGCCCAGCGGGGCATCGATGCGGCGGAAGCCGTGACGCTCATAGAAGCGGTGCGCCCGCGTCATGGCCCCGAGCGTCTCCAGGTAGCAGCGTCTGTAGCACCCCGCCGCGAAGCCGAGCGCCAACCCCAGCAGCTCGTCCGCCACGCCGGTGCCGCGGGCCTCGGGCAGGCAGTACATCTTCTGCAACTCGCAGGTGCCGGGCACCCCGGCGAGCTCGCCGACGCCCACGCCGCCCACCACGGAGCCGCCGTCGTCCACGGCCACCCAGTAGGCGCGGCCCTCCCCGGCGTAGACCGAGGAGAATCTGCCGAGGTCCGGGTCCTCCCACGCGGTCCCCGCGTGGTTCGCGCCGAACTCCACGAGGCAGGAGCGGATAACGCGCTCCACGGCGGCGTCGTCACCGGGAGCGATGGGGTGGACGGTGTGGGGCATGGGGACCTCCGGGACGGGGTCATCAGTTCTTGGTCGTTCTACCTCGTGTTTTATGGCGTTATATTATAACGAAATATAAGAAGCGCCCTCTGCATGCCCCGTCGACCGCCAGTCCGTCGCCAACTCCTTCGCGGTGCGATCGGCGAGGCACCGGGGCCCTACCCCTTGATTCGGAAGGCCTCCATGAGGGCGGCCACGGAGTCCTGGCCGTCGAGGCAGGTACCGAGCAGGCAGCCCGGCTCCGACTCCCACCGGGCGAGGCCCCGGTAGTAGAAGGCCTTCTTGGAGTCCTCGATGAGGAACGGTACGTGGCCGTGGCGCAGGCACTCCTTGAAGGCCACGAGCCTGCCCACGCGGCCGTTGCCGTCCTGGAAGGGATGGATGCGCTCGAAGTCGTGGTGGAACCCCACGATGTCTGCGAACGAGACCTCGTCTCTGGCCTCGTATACGGACAGAAGCCGGCCCATCTCCCGGGAGACGTCCTCGGGGGCGCAGGTCGCACGGCCTCCCACGACGTTGGGGCGCCGTTTATAGCCACCCACCGCGAACCACCCGAGGGCCGCGTCGTGGGTCCCCTGCTTCAGGATGCGTTGCAGCCCCTTCACGAAGTCCTCCGTGAGCGGCCCCTCCGCGCCGTCGATGCAGGCGTCCATGGCCCGGAAGTGGTTCACCGTCTCGATCACGTCGTCCACGGGCACGCCGCCGGCCGCGTCCAGGGTGCGGGTCTCGAAGATCATCCGCGTCTGGTCCTCGGTGAGGCGGCTGCCCTCGATGTGGTTCGAGTTGTAGGTCATCCTCACCTGGAGCTCGTGGTAGATGCCCCCGGAGATGTGCGCCCACTTCTCGTCCCTCAGGGCCTGGAGCAGGGCGTTCTCCGAGACGTCCCTGCGTAGGTCCTCGGGGCCGCACCCGAGGAAGTCCGCCATGCGGCCGACGACGCGGTCTGCGACCGGCTCGCCCCGGCCGATCTTGGCCATGGTCCGGGAGGACACGCCGACCAGCCTGGCGAAGGCGGTCCGCGAGAGGCCGCGCTCGTCCAGCTTCTGGAACAGTCCCCCGTAGTCGGTCATCAAGCCCCCCGTGCTTTACCCCGTGCCCGGATTAGGGCACGAATGCTTTACTTCTAAGCACTATCGTAGCCAAAAGGTAAAGCACTTGGACGCATCGGCGAATCGGACCGCAGCAGATACGGTCGTCGAGGGGGAGTCGATGCCCGGAGAGACAAAGAAAAAAGGTCGGAGGGCGAACACACCCTCCGGCCTGCGGATTCACTGGAGCCAGTTATCGGACTTGAACCGATGACCCCCGCTTTACGAGAGCGGTGCTCTACCAACTGAGCTAAACTGGCGCGACCTCGTAGTATACGGGCTTGCCACCGGGATTTCAACCCCGGTCGCTAGAGCCTGGCGAGCACACCCCGCAGCAGCGCCTCGAAGTCCGCCTCGTGACCCTCGGCGTAGGCGAGCACCGTCTCGTGGCTCACGCCCGCGGCGCCGGCCTTGTTGGCGGAGAGCGTGACGCCCAGCACCTCCATGCCCAGGGCGTGGGCCAGCACCACCTCGTTGACCACGGACATCGCCGTGTAGCTGGCGCCGCAGAGCGCCATGGCGCGCGCCTCCGCCGGGCTCTCGAAGCTCGGGCCCGAGATGCCCGCCAGCACGCCCTCGGAGAGCTCCACGCCCAGCTCCCCGGCCACGGCCTTGGCGACCTGGCGCAGGTACGGCGTGTAGGCGTCGCTCATGTCCACGAAGGCGTTGTCCACGCCGCGCAGGGCGTCGTCGCCCACGAGGGGGTTCTGGCCGGTGAGGTTGAGCTGGTCGCTCACGAGGCCCAGGCCGAGCGGCGCCTGGCCGTCGATGGAGCCGGCGGCCGCGGCGAACACGATGTCGCGGCATCCCAGGTGGTGCGCGTGGCGCACGAGGCTCGTCACCTCGCGCACGGAGTACCCCTGGTACAGGTGCACACGGCCCGGGTAGACCACCACCGGCACGCCGTCGAGCGTGCCCACGGTGGCCTCGAAGCTGTGCCCCGCCACGGGGCGTGCCCCCGCGGGGAAGCCGTCGATGTCGGCGTACGGGATGCGGCGCACCGGCTTCACGAGTCTCGCCACCGCCCCCAGGCCGCTGCCCAGGCAGATGGCCACGGGATGCTCCATGGTGGGATGGCAGCGCTCGACCGTCTTCTCGTCTGTCACGAAAAACCCCTCCTTCACGAGCAGGTCGCAGGCGACGCCGTCGCCCGCCACAAGGTTGCCGGAAAACGTGCCGTCGTAGACGCGGCCCCGGCCGCAGCTGGGGCTCTTGGACTTGAGAACGCAGAGGGCCGGGCGCACGCGCCGCGCCGTCTCCAGCGCGGCCCTGGCGCCGGCCTCGAACTCCTCGGTGACGTCCCGGCCCGACTCCAGGTACACGCGGCCGTCCCGGATCTCGGCCGGCGGGCGCGGGATGGGCAGGCGCCCGGCGCACTCGGGGCACACCGGGTGCGCGGTGACCCCCGGGCGGGAGCAGAGCTCGATGACCCCGTTAACGGGCTTGGCGCCCCCGTCGTAGCGACAGGGGGCGCCAAGCAGGCAGTTGCTCACCAAGATGTCCATGGGTCAGCCAATCGGAGGCGCGGCCTTACGACACCAGCTCCCCGATGGAGATCGAGGCGTTGGCGAGCAGGCCGTTCACGTACTGGCTCCACGTGGCCGACTGGCTGCTGGCCTGCTGCGAATACTGCTGGTAGGCCACATAATACGCCGTCATGGCCTGGTCGTAGGTGGCGGAGTCGGCCGAGAAGCTCTGGTCCTTGAGGGCCGCGTAGTAGGGGCCGTCCTCGCGGGCCCAGGTGCCCTTGTCGGCGTCCCACTCGTCGCCGAGCAGGCCCACGATGTACTTGCCGTAGTCCGCGGTGGCGGCGTCCTTGGCGTCCTCGGCGGGCTCGGCCGGGGTCTCGGGGGCCTTGGCGGAGTCGTCGGCGCCCACGACCTTGTCGTAGAGGCGCTTGACGCCGGCGGACTGGCGCACGACCTCCTTGACCTCGTCCTCGCTCATGCCGTAGGTGGAGGCGAGGCTGGCGTAGTCGTCGGTGCCCAGGGTGTCCTTGGCATAAGTGGCCATGTCCTCGTCGGAGACCTCGATGCCCTCGGCCTTGACGGCCACGGCGAGCACCTGGTTGCGGGCGTAGTCGAGCACGTTGTCGGCGGAGGGCATGGTGTAGGTGCCGTCGTCCTGCTTGGAGGCGTCGACGCCCGTGGCGCCCTCGAGGGCCTGGCGCGCGGTGATGGCGTGG